>NZ_DEVJ01000083.1:0-60427 GCF_002362875.1 Empedobacter sp. UBA3239
ACTTTTGTCCCTGATCCGTACAAAGTAAAATGTAAGCTACCACATCTCCAGACTATGTTTTATAAAACAAGAAGCTTGCTTTCATCCAACAAGAGCTTCTAATTAGTCAACTAGAAGCTTCTTCTTGATAAAAAGGAAGCTTCCTTTTTGCAACTAACTCAGAACTTACAACCAGCGTTAGGGAGAGTAGTCTAAATCCTTTTGTAGAAATTGGATTTTCTTACTTGTAATAGAATTTTATTCTACAAAAGATTGCAACGGATAGCCCGACCGAGCGATTTACATTTCTTGTTATTGAATTATTAAGAGATAATTGAGGGAGATTGTATAAATACGAGGAATAGAGCGAGTGAATGCCCAAATAAATTTTTCAATAGAAATATACTTTTATTGATAGGTTCATACTTAAGTATATGTGGAATATGGATTTGATTTCATAAAAAAAATATAAAATATAAACTATGTTCAAAATTATTAGAAGTTTATCATTTGAAATTTAATAGCTTTACAGCTTAATATTACTTAATTGGATCAGAAAATATTAGATCACATTTTAGATAAGGATTGGGAACAGGCTTTTAAACTTCTTGTAAAAGATTATCATCAGAGAGTTTATTGGCAAATTCGTCGTATGGTTTTGATTCATGAAGACGCAGATGATATTGCTCAAAATGTTTTTATAAAAATCTATCAAAATTTGAATTCATTCAAAAATGAATCAAAATTATCGACATGGATTTTTAGGATTACTTATAACGAAACCATCAATTTTATTCATAAAAATGCTAAAGAACAAAATGTTTCGTTTGAAGATTATTCGATGAATATTGCAGATGATTTATCTACGGATGAGTATTTTACAGGTGATGAAATTGAGTTGAAACTACAAAAAGCGATTGCAAGTTTGCCAGAAAAGCAGCGCGTAGTATTTATGATGAAATATTATGATGAAATGAAATATGAACAAATTTCTGAAATTTCAGGAACATCTGTTGGTGCGCTAAAGGCGTCTTATCATCATGCAGTTACAAAAATTAAAGAATTTTTAGAGGATGAAGATTAAACCTTTTTAACTTTTTTTTGTCTTATGAATGATATGAAAGAAAATGGATTAAAAAATAATTTTAAGGTTCCAGAGAATTATTTTAAGAATTTAGAAGATGAAATTTATTTTAAAAGCTTAAAACAAAAGGAAAATTATACAACCCCTACTAATTATTTTGACGATTTAGAACAGTCAATTTTATCGAAAACTATTGATAAAAAAGAAACAAAAGTTGTACATTTCAATATTTGGTGGGCTGCTGCTTGTATATTGCTATTAGCATTGGTTGTAACTCCTTTTGTGATTAATTCTACAGAAAAATCTACAGAAGTTGTGGATACAAAAACAGAAAATCATGTTTACGAGAAGATCTATGATTCGTATATAGTGAGTGATCAAAACAAAAAATCGTCCAATGTAACATTAGACGATTCTGATTTTGCTTTATATGATTATTAAGAAATTCTAAATAATTTCTGCACTTAAACCTCGGTTCAATAATTCTGTGCATCGAGGTTTTAAATCTTCTAATTCACCCGTCAAGACTTCGCATTTACCTTTGTAGTGAATCAAAATAGAACATTGTTCCGCTTGCTCTGGCGTGTGTTCACAAACATCAATCAACGATTCGATTACCCAATCAAAAGTATTCACATCATCATTGTAAACAATAATTTGATATTTGTGTGATTCCTGTTCCAATACATCAACAGCCGAATCTTTTTCCGTTTCCCACATGGGTTGCGTTGCGTATTTTGTCATATCATTTTATTTTTTGAAATGTAGCGCAATCCACTCATTTCGTTGTTTTTTAGATACAAATTTCAAACCATTTTCTGTACAAAAAGCTAAGATATCATCAAAATCTTGCTCCATCAATCCACTTAAAAATAAATCACCATTTTCATTCAAAACATTGATGTAAGAAGGAATTTGACTGATTAAAATATTTTTGTTGATATTCGCTAAAATAATGTCAAACTGTTTGCTTCCCAAAAGTGAATTATCACCCATTTTCGCATCTAAACTAACACCATTTCGTTTTCCATTTTCGATAGAATTTTCCACAGCCCACTCGTCAATATCGATACATTCTGCATAATTTGCACCACGTTTCATTCCTAAAATTGCAAGAATTGACGTTCCACAGCCCATGTCCAAAATATCTTTTCCTGTAAATTCAGTTTCCAAGATATATTCTACCATCAAATGTGTTGTAGAGTGATGTCCAGTCCCAAAAGACATTTTTGGTTGAATGATAATTTCGTACGGAATATTTTCAACTGTTTCGTGAAATTCTGCACGAATCAAACATTGGTCATTCACTAAAATTGGCGTGAAATTTTCTTCCCAAGTTGCATTCCAATTTTGTTGTTCAATTTCTTGACGCGTATAAGAAAAATCAATATTCTCGATAGAATCAATCACTTCTTTTACTTGGTCAATATTTTCGTCAGTTTTTGGCATGTAAGCATCAAAACCTTCTTCGTTTTCAACAAAACTTTCAAAGGGTAGTTCAGAAATCATTGCAATAATAATTTCATTAAAAGGCTCTACTTCCGCAACTTTAAATTTATATTCGATATAATTTGTCATAAAAAAATGTAGAAAACATCAAATTGTTTTCCAGCGCAAATTTACGATTTTTATAATTAATGATAAAGGAGATTATTTATCAAATGGAAAGTCCTTCAAACCAACCATCATTTCACGTTTTCCTGGAGGCCCAGGACGTTTTTGTACAATATAGCCCAAATCTTTCAAACCTCTTTTTATGGTTCCTTTCGCTGCATAAGTGGTAAAAATGGCAGATTTTTTAGTTAAAGAATCAACAATTTCTAACAATTCTTTTTCCCATAATTCTGGTTGAACACGAGAACCAAATGCATCAAAATAAACTAAATCAAAATTATTTTCGTTGATATTTTTCAGATTGAAAAAATCTTCTTCCACTTTCTTAACTTCAAAATATGGAGAAATTTTATTCCAATTTTCCCAATTTGAATGAAATAATTGTTGATAATAATCTAAAAACTCTTCTTTTCGATGTTCAAATTCCGGATAAAGTTTGAAAACATTTTCGAAATAATTCACCAATTCAAATTCTTCATCAGAAACTGGAAATTTTTCAATTCCAACATATTGCACTGGAGTTTTATGTTTTTCAGCTTCCATCAAAGTAATGAAAGAATTAAGTCCCGTACCTAATCCAATTTCTATAATTTTTATAGGATTTTTTGTTTCTGTAAAATGATGAAATCCATTTTTTATAAATACATGAAAAGCCTCTTGTACAGCGCCATGCTTAGAATGATAAGATTCATCCCAATCTTCAATATAGATAGTTTTAGATCCATCTTCCGTTTCTTGAATAATTCTTTTCATCGTCGAAAGTTATGATATTTATTATGAAAAAGTGCAAATAAAATGTACCTTTGATAAGCACAAACAAAATATATCATAAAATGATTATAGAAAAAATTGCTGAATCAAAATTTAACGATTCAGTTTTTAACTCTACTACTTTTGGGAAAGAGTTTACAGATCACATGTTGATCGCGCATTACAAAGATGGTAAATGGGATGAGCCAAAAATTGTTCCTTACGGACCAATTTCAATGACTCCAGCAGCGATGTCTTTCCATTATGGTCAAACAATTTTTGAAGGAATGAAAGCCTACAAAAATGATAACGAAGAAGTGTTTATTTTCCGTCCAGAGAAAAACTTCGAGCGTTTTAATTTATCTGCGGCACGTCTTAATATGCCTCAAATTCCGAAAGAAATTTTTATTGATGGTTTAGAAGCTATTATTGATATCGATCGTCAATGGGTACCAAAAGATTACGGAACGTCATTATATATTCGTCCAGTAATGTTCGCAACAGAAGAAGCAGTTTCTGCTAGGGCATCTAACGAATATATTTTTGCTATTTTATTAGCTTATGCTCCTAATTATTACGATAAACCTTTATCAGTAAAAATTGCTGATTATTATAGTCGTTCAGCTCAGGGAGGTGTTGGTTTTGCAAAATGTGGAGGAAACTATGCTGGATCTTTCTTTCCAACTTCTGAAGCTCAAAAAGATGGTTATGATCAAGTAATTTGGACAGATTCTATCGAGCATAAATACATTGAAGAAGCAGGAACAATGAATGTGATGGTGCGTATAGGAAATAAAATTTTAACAGCGCCAACGTCTGAGCGTATTTTGAACGGAGTAACACGTGATTCTGTTTTAACTTTAGCAAAAGATAGTGGATATGAAGTAGAAGTACGTCCTGTAGAAGTACAAGAATTGTATGATGCTTACAAATCAGGAGAATTAAAAGAAGTATTTGGATGTGGAACTGCTGTTGTAATTACACAATACGATGCAGTTGGATTTGGTGAAGAGCGTGCTCAATTACCAACTTTAGCTGAAGAAGATTCTTTTGCATTACAATTGAAAAAGAAATTAAAAGATATTCAATACGGATTAGCAGAAGATCCTTATGGATGGAGAATTAAAATCGAAAAACAAGCTTAATTTTGTTTAAGTAAATTTTTTGAAAATATAAGCTGACAATTTGATTGTCAGCTTTTTTTGGCACGATATTTAATAATATGTTATACAAAGTACTATATTTGCAAAATGAATGGACTACAGAAATTTTTAATCATCTGTTCAGGGAGTAGTCTTGAACTCTTGAAAAAAACACCAACAGATATCAACAAACATGTTGGTATTGGAGGTGTCATATTATTTACAGGAATTTTGGCGGCTTTGTCTGCTGGATATGCGCTGAATACTGTTTTTGATAATATATATGCAGCAACAGGTTTTGGTTTGTTGTGGGGATTAATGATTTTTAATCTTGACCGATATATTGTCACATCAATGAAAAAGTCAGGTGGATTTTTTCGTCAGTTTTTTATTGCTTTGCCACGTATTTTGGTTGCAATTTTATTAGGTATTGTGATTTCGAAACCGTTAGAATTAAAAATTTTCGAGAAAGAAATTAACAAGCAATTGAATATTATTGTCAATCGAAATAAAGCGGAATTACAAAAAGGAATTGATGCGCGTTATGCTGAATTGGGAACGCCTTTTTCGAATGAACGAAAAGAAATTTATGCAGAAATTGATAAATTAAGAAATGAGTATAATTCAGCTTCTACCGAGTTGGAAAAAGAAGTTGTTGGTACACAAACTGAAACAACAACTGGACGCGAAGGTTATGGACCAAATGCGAAACGAAAAGCAGAATTGAAAAAACAAAAAGCTGCCGAAATCGAAACTTATATTCAACAATCTGCGCCTCGTTTAGCTGAAATTAATAAAGAATTAGATCGATTGAATGTTGCAAAAGAAAAAGAAATTGATGCGGCTAAACCAACCGAAGAGAATTACAATGGTTTTGCTGCACGTATGCAGGCTTTAGACGAATTGTCAGTTAATAATCCAATTTTAGGGACTGCAGCTATTTTTATAGCTCTTGTGTTTATCTCGTTAGAAACTGCGCCAGTTTTAGTGAAATTAATTGCACCAAAAGGACCTTATGATTTTCTCTTAGAAAAACATGAACATTCGTTCAAGATTTTTAGCAAAGAATCGATTCAGGTTATGGATATCAAATCTGAAAAACGTGTGAAACATGAGTTAGAAAAAGTATAAAATTGTAAAAAAGTAACTTCCGTTTGAAGTTACTTTTTTAATTTTGTAATAGATATGGAAACTTATAAAATAGAAATTTACGGAGAAGACGAAAACCAAATTCAACGAATGGAAGAGGTGATTGCTCCAATAAAAGATATACAGGATTATTTTTGGAAAATTCTTTGGGTTGATGGTGAAAGTGAAACGGACGAATATTCGGTTTTCGAATTGCAAGAAGTGATTGATCAACAAGACGGAATTTTTGTGGAATATGATCAGTTAGAAAGTTTGTGTTATAAAATGGAACATGTAACGGAGGCGTTGATTATTGGAGATAGAAAAGAAAATAATTTGCATGTAAATATTGAGGATGAAAATTTATACGACAACGAAGTTGTGTTTGAATTTGTGAAAGATTCACATTGGCAAATTTTGACTTCGGATATCAATATTGTTGATACGTTCAAAGTTTTCTTTCCAAATAGTAAAATCATTGATTAAAAATAAAAGCCACTTTTTAGTGGCTTTCTTATTTATTTTTGATTCAATTTTTGGAAAATTTGTAAGGTTTCTTTTGCTTCTCTTACATCGTGCACACGCAAAATTTTTGCTCCTTTTTGCAAAGCAACCATATTTAAAGCCGTTGTTCCATTTAATGCTTCTTGAGGAGAGATTCCGAAATATTTATAAATCATCGATTTTCTCGAAATCCCAACCAATAATGGATATTGTCCAAACCCTAAGACTTCCATCTTCGAAAATAATTCATAATTATGTTCGATGGTTTTCGCAAATCCGAAACCTGGATCTAAGATAATATCATTGATTTTTAATTCACGTAAACGCGCAATTTTTTCCGAAAAATATTGGTTGACTTCCAACGTTATATCATCATATTGTGGATCATCTTGCATCGTTTGTGGCGTCCCTTTCATATGCATTAAAATATAAGGTACTTTTAATTCAGCAATTGCAGGTAACATTTCAGGATCTAATTCAAAACCCGAAACATCATTAATAATAGAAGCGCCTGCTTTAATCGCAGCTCGAGCCACATTTCCGCGAAACGTATCAATCGATAGAATTAAATCTGGATATTTCTCCATAATCTTTTCGATAACTGGAATTGTACGCGCAATTTCTTCTACTTCCGAAACTTCTTCAGCGCCTTGTTTTGTCGAATATCCACCAATATCAATCATATCGGCACCTTCGGACAAATGTTTTTCAACTTTTTCTAAAATCAAATTCATCGATTGATTACTGCCACCATCGTAAAAAGAGTTTGGCGTTGTATTCAAAATTCCCATAATTTTAGGCTCGTTCAAATCAATCAAACGACCATTACAATTAATTGTCATATCTTAGAAGTTCTTTAAGCAATTTCAATTATTTTTGAAATCGAAACGAAATTATGAAAAATACCTCAATTCAATTTAAAGAAATCATCTCTGTTTGTCGAGATTTATATACAAAAAAATTACAAGATTATGGTCCGGCTTGGCGTGTATTGCGTTTGCCATCGTTGACCGATCAAATTTTTATCAAGGTAAACCGCATTCGTACGTTGCAAGAAGCGACGGAGCGTTTGGTTGATGAAGACGAAGAAGGAGAATTTGTGGCGATCGTTAATTATTCGATTATGGCATTGATTCAGTTGGAACTTGGTTTCGCAGATCAGCCAGATTTGACAGACGAACAAGCTATCGAATTTTATGATAAATATGCAACAATTGCGCACGATTTGATGATGAAAAAAAATCATGATTACGGTGAAGCTTGGAGAGATATGCGTGTAAGTTCGATCACAGATTTAATTTATCAGAAAGTTTTGCGCACAAAAAGTATCGAAGATAATAAAGGAAAAACAATTGTGTCTGAAGGTTTAGATGCAAATTATTTGGATATGATTAATTATTCGATTTTCGCAATGATTTTAATTAACGAAAAGAAAGCTTCATGAGGTATTTAGTTCAATTTGCCCGAATTATAGTTGGAGTTATTTTTATAATTTCTGGATTTGTAAAAAATGTAGATCCAATTGGGTTAAGTTTCAAATTAGAAGAATATTTTTCGCCAACAGTTCTTAACATTCCATTTTTAGAAGGTTTGAGTTTGCCTTTGGCAACTTTCTTTTCACTTTTTGAAATAGTTTTAGGCGTTTTATTATTGCTTGGCGTTTGGAAAAGATTTACAACAATAGCTTTATTGTTAACGATTATTTTCTTTACATTTTTGACATTTTATTCAGCTTATTTCAACAAAGTAACCGATTGTGGATGTTTTGGTGATGCACTAAAGTTAGAACCTTGGACATCATTTTACAAAGATGTTGTGCTTTTGGTGTTGATCATTATTTTAGTGATTGGTCAAAAATATATCAAACCATTATTTGTCGAAAAAGCGAATTACGTAATCAATTTTATAACAATTTTAGGTTCTGCAATTATTGCTTATATCGGAATTAATCATTTACCAATTATCGATTTTAGACCTTATGCAGTTGGCAAAAATTTGATTGAAGGAATGAAATCTCCGCAAGAGTTAGGTTTGAAACCAACAACGTATAAAACGATTTACACGATGAAAAACAGTGTTGATGGTAAAGTAGTCGAAATTGATGATGCGCAATATATTGCTGATGACAAATGGTATAAACACGGAACGCCTTGGGTGATTGAAGCAGATAAAACACGTACAATTGTGGAGAAAAAAGGGTACGAACCACCAATTCATGATTTTAATTTTGATTGCAATGGTGTTGATAAAACGTCTGAAATTTTAAATGCCCCGAAAGCGATTGTTTTTGTCATTCCATTTGTTGAAAAAATAAATGATAAACAACTTGTGAAATTAAATACTTTAGGAAAAGAAGCGAAAGCAAAAGGTTTTATTGTAACAGCGGTTTCTAATAATCCAATTAAAGGTTTAGAATTGGAAAATTGTTTTATGGATCAAACGACGATGAAAACAATTATTCGTTCAAATCCTGGAGTTATGATTTTAGAAAAAGGAACCGTAAAAGCGAAATATCATGACAACGATTTTCCTTCAATTAATCAATTAGAAGAATTATTTTAAAAAAGTGATTAATTATATTTTAAATAAAATTTTCTACGGATTTCTGACACTTTTTGGTGTAGTGACTGTAGTTTTTCTATTGTTTTCGGTTCTTCCTGGCGATCCTGCGCGTATGATGCTTGATCAAAAAGAAGATCCTGAACAATTGGCTCAAATTAGAAAAAACTTAGGTTTAGATCAACCTTTGTGGAAACAATATGCTTTTTATATTAATGATTTGTCACCGATTTCTTTTCATAATATTGACGAAAACAATACAACATATACTTCAATAAGTTCTGATAAATACAATTACACAAAATTGATGGATTTCAGAACAAATGAAATGGTTTTGAAAACGCCTTATTTACGTGAATCTTTTCAAAAACAAGGAAAAAGCGTCAGTACAATTATTGGCGAAACTTTACCAAATACAATGGTTTTGGCAATTGCAGCCATCATTATTGCAACGATAATTGGTGTTGCGTTGGGAATTGTTTCTGCTTTGATGAAAGATACATGGATTGACAGAGTTTTGTTGGTAGTAACAAGCTTTGGTATGAGTATTCCGTCTTTCTTTTCGGCAATTATCATTGCCTATATTTTTGCTTTTTTGATGCACGATATTACAGGGCTGAATATGATTGGTAGTTTGTATGAAGTAGATGATTTGGGTGAAGGAAAACATTTGATGTTGAAAAATTTAATTCTTCCAGCAATTACATTAGGATCTCGTCCGTTAGCGGTTTTTACACAATTAACACGAAATTCATTATTAGAAGTTTTGAACCAAGATTATATCCGAACAGCTTTTGCAAAAGGACTTTCTAGAAAAACGGTGATTACAAAACATGCATTACGAAATGCTTTAAATCCTGTAATTACAGCAATTTCGGGTTGGTTCGCTTCCATGTTGGCAGGTTCTGTTTTTGTGGAATTTGTTTTTGGCTGGAATGGTTTAGGAAAAGAAATCGTAAATGCATTGAATACATTAGATTTACCAATTGTGATGGGAGCTGTCTTAGTTATTGCGGTGATGTTTATTGTGATTAATATTTTGGTCGATATTCTTTACGGAATTTTAGATCCTCGCGTTCGCATAAAATAAATCAGTAATAATTTCACGATAAATAATTATCTTGCAGTAAATATTAAAACCAAAATCAAATAAAATACACTTTTTTATGCGTGATAGAATAGTAGCAGGAAACTGGAAAATGAACTTAAATTATGAAGAAGCGATTCATTTAGCAACAAACCTTAATGCTTGGGTGGCAGATAATCATCCAATTGCACAAGTTATTATTGCGCCTTCTTCTATTTATTTACAAACATTGTTAGAAGCTGTAGATGAACAATATGTTAAGATTTCTTCGCAAGATATTTCTGCTCACGAGAAAGGAGCCTATACAGGAGATATTTCTGCAGAACAATTGGATAGTATCGGATTAGATTTCGCTATTATTGGGCATTCTGAGCGTAGAGAATATCAAGGAGAAACAGATATTGTAATTGCTGAGAAATTAAAACAAGCTTTTAAACATCAAATTAATCCAATTCTTTGTGTAGGAGAAAAATTAGAAGAACGTGAAGCTGAGAAACATTTTGAGGTTGTAAAAACCCAATTAATGGATGCTTTAGTTGCTCAAAAACCAGAAGATCTTTCTCGTTTGATTATTGCTTACGAACCAGTTTGGGCAATTGGAACTGGAAAAACAGCTACACCAGAGCAAGCGCAAGAAATTCATGCATTTATTCGTAAAGTTTTGAAGGATGAATTTGGCGTAGAAGTCGCGAATGATACAAGTATTTTGTACGGAGGAAGTGTAAATGCACAGAATGCGAACGAAATTTTTGCTCAACCAGATATCGACGGTGGTCTTGTTGGTGGTGCTTCATTAAAATATGATGATTTTGTGCAGATAATTGCTGCATGTAAATAATATAAAAGCTCAACTTAGTTGAGCTTTTTTTATGTTTTATATTTTCTAAATTTTGAAAAATGATAAATTTAACTCCTCTGAATCCCTTATAAAATCAGTCAATTAAGAAAACTATAACATTTATTAGGATTAATTAAGAGTTTTCGGAACAGTGTCTGCAAAGTTCTAAAATGTACTAACTATTTAAAAAGTATCATTTTTAAACAAAACACATTTATTATGAAAAAATTGACGCAAGTATTAGGAGTCGTAGCAATAGGGTTAGTTTCTTTCTCTTTTACTACAAAAAATGAAATAAAAGTTCCTACAACAGAAATTACAAATAAAGTTGTAGAAGATGCACCTAAAGTTGTCATTTTAGATATTGTAGATAATATCGCTGTAGAATCAGGAACAAATATCGCATCAGAATTTAAAACAAAGTTAGAATCTTTGAATAAAGAAAATGTTCAGGTTCTTTTATGGAAAGATTTAACGAAAGGATTAAAAGATGAAGAGAAAAGATCAATCATCGATAGTTTAAAACCTGAGTTAATCATGACATTAAATTTTGAAAAAACTGATGATAATACAAATAAAGTTGCCGCAGTTGTTTTTAAACAAAATGTTGCATTTAACGAAACAGTTAAAGTAGCAAAAGAGTTAACAGAAAACTTAAATTCAACAGCTGTTAAAAATGACGGAGTTTATCAAAACGAATCAAATTATATTCAAGATAATGCTGCACCATCAATTTTCTTAAGCGTAAAAGTGAAGAATGAACCAACTTCTAACGCAGAAATTGTTGATAAACTTTCTAATTTCATCGAAACAGCGAAAGTTGAAGATAGCACAACTCCAGTTGAAATAACATCAGAAGTAGTAGTAGATTCAGCGGCAGCTACGGTAGACTCAGCTACAACAACAATAGAAGCGGCGGTACAAGATGTAAAAGCAGCTACGAAAGATGCAAAAACAAAAGTAAAAAAATCTAAAAAATAGAATCCGTTTTTTCGAATATTTCATTTTTATTAATGAAGAAAAAGTAACATTTTGTAATGAAATGTTACTTTTTTTTGTTTTTAATTACAGATAACTTAAGTTTGCTCAAACACTTCCAATTCAATGTCAAAACAAGGTTATATCGCGCGTTATTTCAATATTGTTCGTAAATTATCACAACAAAAATATTGTTCTTATGAAGATTTAGAGCGTTTTTTGGAACGAGAATTTGAAATGCTTCAACTTAATGATGATACATTAGAGTTTAATTTCTCTAAACGTACATTACAGCGCGATATTCAAGAAATCAGAAATATATTGGGAATTGATATAATGTATAGTCGCAGTCAGCGTGGATATTATATTATTCAAGACGATTATAGCTCTGATTTATTTCTGAAAACTTTAGAAGAAATTAATAGTTTTTCTGCTTTGAAATTGACAAATTCGCTCGAATCTATTGTGTATTTGGAAAAAAGAAAGCCAAAACGCGCCGAATTTTTACCAGATATTGTACAAGCAATTCAAGGAAAAAAGAAAATTGAATTTCATTATCAAAAATTTGGAGAGGAAAAAGAAACGATTCGTAAAGTTTCGCCAATTGCAATTAGAGAGCACAATAACCGATGGTATTTGATTGCGGATGATAAAGGAATTGTCAAAAATTTTGGTTTGGAACGAATGAATAGAGTTTCGATTTTTAGAGATAAAATTGACGATAATATCGAGTTTAATTACAATGATAAGTACAAATATTCGTTCGGGATTATTGTTCCAAGTTCAGAAAAACCAGAAAAAATAGTGCTTTCTGTGACCAAAAAACAAGCAGCGTATTTAGAATCTTTGCCTTTGCATGAATCCCAACAAATTTTAGAAATTAAAAACGATGAAGTTTTAATTGGATTAGAATTATTTTTGACCGAAGATTTTATCAGCGAAATTCTTTCTATGAGTCGTTCAGTTACAATTATCGAACCTAAAAAATTGAAAGAAAAAGTCAAAACAATTTTAAAAGAAACGTTGGAGAAATATAATTAGCGAGTTTCGAATTTCGAAACTCACTTTATTTTTTTACATTTCTTCAAATTCTAAATCGAAATTCATTCCCAAAATAGCTTTACCAGTAACTTTTTCTCCATTTTCAGGATTGATTAAGCCAGCCATTTTTCCAGTTTTTTGTTTGGTTAACAAATCCAAAATTTGTTTATCAGTTAATTTTTTACCCATAAACTCGAACGGAATTTTGAATCCACATGCTGCAAAGTTTGCACAACCATAAGCGGCTTTTCCTTTGACTAATTTATGTGTTTTACATTTTGGACAAGTTGCATCTTCCAGATTAATTTCTTCTTTCGGTTTACGTTCCTTTTTAGGTTTTTCAGCTATTTGAACTGAATTCTGATGAGAAGCGATTGGTCTGAAGTAACTATTTTTTACATCAAATGTTAGTTTCGAAACCATTTCAATCAATTCTTGCTTAAATTGTTCTAATTCGTATTCACCTTTTTCAATCAAACGAAGTTTTCGTTCCCAAACACCTGTCAATTCAGGAGATTTTAATAATTCATTTTGAATGGTATCAATCAAATCAATACCAGTTTGTGTGGCGATAATATTACGTTTTTTCTTTTCGATGTATTTTCTACGAAACAAGGTCTCGATAATATTTGCACGCGTTGAAGGTCGACCAATTCCATTTTCTTTCATCAATTCGCGCATTTCTTCATCATCTACTTGTCGTCCAGCAGTTTCCATTCCTCGTAATAGAGTCGCTTCTGTATAATGTTTTGGCGGAGTTGTTTTTCCTTTGTGAATAAATGGTTCGTGAGGACCTTTTTCACCAATCTCAAAAATCGGCATTATCTTTTCCTCATCTTTTTCGTCTTCCTTTTTATCTTTTGCATAGACTTCGCGCCAACCCATTTCGAGAATTTGTTTTCCCGTTGCTTTAAAATTTATAGCAGAAAGTTGACCGTCTTTTCCATTATTTTCAACTTTTCCTTCGACAGTTGTGTTGGCAACTTTACATTCTGGATAAAAAACAGCAATAAAACGTCGTGCAACCAAATCATAGATACGTTTTTCTTCGTTCGATAAACCTTGTGGAAAGATTTCGGTAGGAATAATAGCGTGGTGATCGGTTACTTTTGTATTATCAAAAACTGCTTTTGACATCGGAATTGGTTGCGTCATCAAAGGAGCAATCAAATTTTGATAAGCGGTTAATTTATTTAAAATTCCAGGAACTTTAGGGTGAATATCTTCCGAAAGATAAGTGGTATCAACACGAGGATAGGTCACAAATTTTTTCTCGTAAAGACTTTGTATATATTTTAAGGTATTTTCTGCCGAAAACGCATATTTTTTATTCGCTTCTACTTGTAAAGCAGTTAAATCGAATAGGCGAGGATTTTTTTCACGACCCTCTTTTACATCGAAATCAATGATTTCAAACTCTCGATTTTTGATGAAATCTAAACCTTGTTTGGCTTTTTCTTCAGATTTTAAACGAGGTATTGTCGCATTAAACTCTACTTCTTTGAAAATCGTTTTCAATTCCCAATATTCCTCAATAATAAACGCATTGATTTCTTTTTGACGCTGTACAATCATTGCTAATGTAGGTGTTTGCACACGACCAATAGAAAGAACTGTTTTTGGCGGCGCAAATTTTTTGGTAAATAATCGTGTAGCGTTCATTCCTAGTAACCAATCGCCAATTGCACGCGCTTGTCCTGCAGAAAAAAGATTGAAATATTTTTCTCCATCTTTCAAATTATCAAAACCTTCTTTAATTGCTTCTTCTGTCAACGAAGAAATCCATAAACGCTTCATTGGCGCTTTAGCACGCGCTTTAAGTAAAACCCAACGTTGTATCAATTCTCCTTCCTGTCCAGCATCGCCACAGTTTATAATCTCGTCGACTTGATCGTTCGTGACTAATTTTTCGATGATATGAAATTGTTTCGAGACACCTTTATCTGCAATTAATTTAATTCCGAAACTTTGCGGAATCATTGGCAAATAATTAAGATCCCAGCTTTTCCACTCGGGTGTATAATCTTGCGGTTCTTTTAATGTACACAAGTGTCCGAAAGTCCAAGTGACCTGAAATCCATTTCCTTCATAGTATCCATCGTGCTTTTGATTCGCACCAATTACTTTGGCGATATCTTTAGCAACACTAGGTTTTTCGGCAATACAAACTTTCATAGCATTTATAATTATTGAAGTGCAAAAGTCAAAATAATAATTTAATTCTTAAAAAAAAATATAAATATGTATAATTATTGAATAAATTTGCGATAGGTTATTTTTTGTGGGAAGGCTGATTTTAATAAAATTATACATTGTTTAATATTAGATATATTGTTTTGATTATTTTTTAATTGTCAAATCAGTAAAAAATTCTATTGATTTCAAGTAGATTGAAAATTTAATATGATAACAACGTAAAAAATTTAGAAGAATTAAAAAATTTTCACTTAATTTACACCCACATTAATAAAAATCATAATATTTAAAAGAATTAGTAAATGGAAAAGAATGTAACAGTACCAGCTAAAACTAAAAAGGGAGGTCTTAACCCTGTGATTACTATGATCATTTTAATTGCAATCGCAATGGGGATCTTCAAGTTTGTATTTGGAGCAGAAGGTAATTTCGAAGGAGGTGATGTAGAAAAAGGTAATCCTTTGAACTTTTTAGGAATTATTCATAAAGGAGGGGTGATTATTCCATTCTTAATGTCTTTCTTCTTTATGGTAATCGTTTTCTCAATTGACCGTGTTATCGCTTTAAATAAAGCTAAAGGAACTGGATCTGCTGAAAAGTTTGTAAATGACATTCGTGCTTTATTAAACAAAAATGAAATTAACAAAGCAATTGAATTATGTGACAAACAAAAAGGAGCTGTAGGTAACGTAGTTAAAGAAGGTTTAACAACTTACAAAGCTTTAGAAAACGACACAACGTTAAACAAAGAGCAAAAATTAGCTCAATTAGGTAAAACGTTAGAAGAAGCGACTACATTAGAAATGCCAACGTTAGAGAAAAACATGACTATTATCTCTACAATTGCTTCTGTAGGTACGTTAATTGCCTTAATGGGTACAGTAATCGGTATGATTAAAGCATTCTTCGCATTAGGTGAAGGAGGAGGGTCTCCAGATGCAGCTCAATTATCAGTAGGTATTGCCGAAGCCTTAATTAATACAGGTATGGGTATTGGTGCTTCTGCATTCGCTATTATTATGTATGCTTTCTTAACTTCTAAAATTGATGATTTAACATTCAAAATTGACGAAGTAGGAATGAGTATCCAACAATCTTTCTCTGCTCACAATTAATATTCAATTGACGAAGCCTTAGAAGGATAGTATAAGGACAAAATCAAACAACAAACAATTTAGAATATTAATTAATAATACAGAGAAAATGGCAAGAGTAAAACCAAAAAGAAGAGGTCCTTCGATGGACTTAACAGCTATGTCTGACATGGCTTGGCTTTTGTTAACTTTCTTTATTTTGACATCTAACTTTAGAGAACCTGAAGTTGTTCCTGTCGTAACACCAACATCTGTTTCGAACCAAAAAATGGCTGCTGAAAACATGATGATCATTAAAATTGATGGTGAAGGTAAGTTCTTATTCGGATTAGAAGAAAAAGATCGTATTCCTACATTAGAAAGAATGGGTGATAAGTACGGAGTAAAGTTTACAGATGCTGAAAAGAATGCATTCAAAAGCATAGTAGAGTTTGGTGTACCAATGAAAGAGATGAGAAATTATTTGAATCAGTCTGCTGATAAACAACAATCATATCATCCAGGTATTCCATTAGATACGATACCGAACAAAAATCAAGAATTAATTGATTGGGTATTTGAAGCAAAAGAAGTGAACCCAGATATTTTCTTAGCAATTAAAGGGGATCAAAAATCTGAATACAAAAAATTCAAAACTTTGATTCAACAATTGCAAGAAAAGAACATGAATAAGTTCCAGTTAATTACATCTCAAGAATAATTATTAAGAAATTAGAAAATGGCACAAATAGAAAGTCACGATGACGGTGGCGGAAAGAAAGTCCGTTCCAAAAAGAATTCGACGAAAGTCGATATGGCTCCTTTGGTTGATTTAGGTTTCTTATTAATTACTTTCTTTATGTTTGCAGCGACTTCGATCAAACCAAACGTAATGAACTTGAATATGCCTCCAAAGATTCCTAAGGAAGCTCCTAAACCGGATGTTGAAATTAAATTACAAAACTCTTTAACAATTCTTATTACAAAGGATAATAAATTGTTTTGGCACCAACAAGAAGAGGCAAGTTTAAATACTAGTAATTTAAATGAGACTGATTACTCTAAAATTCGTGAAGTTATTACAACAGCACAAAGTAGAGCTTTAGATAAAGATAAGTTTACAGTAATTATCAAACCAATGGATGATGCTACGTATGATAATTTAGTAACTATCTTAGATGAAATGGAGATTACGAAATCTACAAAATACGGTATCGTACCAGTTGCACCTTTTGAACAAAAAGTGTATGACGAGAAAGTAGGTAAATAATTAGTTTAATTGTTAAATTTAAAAGAATTAAAATGTCAGAAAATAACAACAAACTAAAATCCTTAGACGAGATTGTATTTGAAGGTAGAAATAAAGCGTATGGAGCTTATGACATGAGAATGTCTGAGAAGAGTACATTATTGAAAGCTTTCATTCGTGGATTTATAGTAATAGCGATTTTAGCTTTTGGTCTTATTGCATCTGCAACAGGAATGTTTAGTAATAAGAAGACAGAAGATGTAGTCGTAGATGTACAACTTGAAGATTTGAATATTCCTGAACCTCCAAAAGAGGAAGAAGTGGTGGAGCCAGAACCAGAGCCAGAACAACAAGAGAATCATTATCAAGAAGAGACAGCTCAGGTAAAAATGGTTATTCCAGAACCTAAAGCTCAACCTAAAAAGGAAGAAACTATTCCTGATGTTAAGGAAACAGTGAACAAAGATTTAGGTTTAGAGAATAGAGAAGGAAAAGAATCTAAAGGACAAGATGGTGGTGGACCGGTTAATTTAAACCCAGAAGCCCCTAAAAATACAGTTCAAACTCCAAAAACAGAGGATAAAGGTGAGAAACCTGCTGCTCCATCTACAGTAACTGCTCGTACAGCGGCTGTAATGGCGGTATATCCTGGTTGTGAGAAAGATGCTGCAAAAGGTAAACAAGCTGCAACAGATTGTTTATCTAGAAAGTTATCACAAGATTTAACTGATGAGTTGCAAGATTTTGCAAATGACGCTGCTGGTCAAGGTTTATCTGGTGTAGTAGCTGCTAAACTTTCTTTCCAAATTGACACTGAAGGTAGAATCGTTGGAATTTCTCCAATGGGTGATGCTAAGTTAGGTCCTGAAGCTAAAAAAGCTTTAGAGCGTATTACACAACGTCAACAAAGAAGAGGGAAAACGATCAAACCTGCTCAAACAGAAGATGGTCGTGCTGCGAAGTTGAATTTCAACATTCCAGTTAAAATGCAAATTGAGTAAAACTTAATTTCATATATAAAAAAAGAGGCTAAAATTAATTAGCCTCTTTTTTTGTGTTTAATTTTTAGACATATATTTATAATAAAATCTTCGTAGGTTTTAATTATCAGTTTTGATAAAATTAAAAAGCATCTTCAATTGTATGAAGATGCTTTTTTGATTATAAGAGTTTATTCTTAATTTAAAACGTAAAATCTTTTAATAAACTTGTATATCGTTCAATCCCGTGTTCTATTTCGGATAAATAAATATATTCGTCTGGTGTATGAGAACGAGCTGAATCTCCAGGTCCCATTTTTACCGTTTCAAAATTCATCATTGCTTGATCTGACATTGTTGGTGAACCATAAGTTGTACAACCTAATTCGATTCCTTTTTGTACAATTGGATGATTTTCTGAAATACGTGAAGAATTTAAACGTAACGAACGGGCTTTAACTTCTGCTTTAGGCAAACAACTTGAAATAATATCAACGACTTCTTGATTCGAGTACAATTCGTTTACACGACAATCTACAACCAAACGACATTCATCTGGTACAACATTGTGTTGCTTTCCTGCTTCGATTTGTGTAACCGTCATTTTTACTGGCCCTAACATATCAGAAACTCTTTCGAATTGATAAGTTTTGAACCAATTCATCACATCAATCGCTTCGTAAATTGCATTTACACCTTCGTTTCTTGCAGCATGTCCAGTTTTTCCTTTTACAATTACGTCCATTACAACTAAACCACGTTCTGCAATTGCCATGTCCATTTGCGTAGGTTCCCCTACAATTCCCAAATCGATTTTTGGTAAATTAGGTAAAATACTTGCAACATTTAATTGCCCTGAACTTTCTTCTTCAGCTGTGATTGCGACAATTAGATTAAATGGTAAATCATCATTCAAAAAATTGATATAAGTAGCTAATAAACTTACCGCAGAAGCTCCTGCATCGTTACTTCCTAAACCTACTAATTTATCACCTTCGATTGTAGCTTTTAATGGATAATACGTCCAAGAAGAACCAAATTTTACCGTGTCGTGATGAGAGTTTAATAAAATTGTTTTTTTGTTCTCATCAAAATTTGGATGAATACTCCAAACATTGTTATTCTGACGATGAGCTGTAGCACCATGATCAGTTAAAAACTTGAAAATAATATCGGCCGTTTTATCTTCTTCGCTCGAAAAAGATTGAGTTTCGATTAATTGACACAATAAATCGACAGCTTTCTTTTTGAGAACAGCTAATTCTAACATAAAATTGTTTTAATCTCTGAGTTAATGTTGCGCGCGTGTACCAAACATACATTTTTTACACCCGCATTGATTACTTTGAATGAATTGTCTAATTTCGGAATCATTCCTTCGAAAATTACACTTTCTTCTTTTAACTGCAAATATAAAGTTTCGTTAATTTTTGGGATTAATGTTGTGTCATCATTTACATCACGAAGTACACCAATTTTATCAAAACAAAAATTTAACTCTACTTCATTTTCTTGTGACATTGCAACCGCAATTGTAGATGCAATAGTATCTGCATTGGTGTTCAATAATTGTCCATTTCCGTCATGTGTAATCGCGCAAACAACAGGTGTAATATTGTTGTCAATTAATAATTGAAATAATTCTTTGTTGACGCTTTCATCATTCAAATCTCCAACAAAACCATAATCGATAGTTTTTACAGGACGCTTAGACCCTTTGATTGCGTTACCATCTGCACCCGATAAACCTAATGCATTGCATCCAAATTCTTGCAATTTAGAAACGATAGTTTTGTTCAAATTTCCGGCATATAATCCTGTCACAACATCCAACGTTGGTTTGTCTGTAATGCGACGACCTTCGATCATTTTTGGTTCGACTCCCAATTGATTTAACATCTTCGAAGCACCTTTTCCTCCTCCATGAACCAAAATTTTAGGTTCTTTAATTTCGGAAAACGTTTGTAGGAATTGTTCTAATTCTTGCTCTTTATCGATAATTCCGCCTCCTATTTTAATAATTTTCAACATTTTAATAAATATGTAAATTTTGTTTGCTTTTTTTTGGTGATACAAAAATATAATATTTAACTTTGCATCTCAGTATAATAACTGAATATCTTGTTGATTAATGGAAGAAATTACTGAAATTGTTCTTCTCAATTATGAGAGTGGCTTTCGCAATGAAAGCGCACCTTTTGGTTCTCATATTTTACTTAAGTGTGATGACAAAAGGTCATCTTTTCTCAATTCCTCTTTATTAATCGACTTTCCCTTAAATTATGTATGTTAGAATAGCAAATGCAGATGATGCCAAGTACACAGAATTGTTGTGCGAATGGTACGAAGAATCAGCTCGTATGAGAAAAACGGGTATTGCTAAACGAAATCCAGTTTATCTTGAACGCAAAATGCGTAATGGAAATGCTGTGATTGCTTTTGATGATGATGATCAAATAGCAGGGTTTAGCTACATAGAAACGTACGAAGAAGAAAAATTCGTCGTAAACTCAGGTTTAATTGTTCGTACAGATTTAAGGAGTTCAGGAATTGGACGCGAAATAAAACAGGCTGTTTTTGAATTGTCACGTACAAAATTCCCGAAATCAAAAATCTTTAGTATTACAACTTCTTTAGCTGTAATGCGTATGAACACAAAATTAGGATACAAGCCAGTAACATTTTCGGAATTAACACAATCTGATGAATTTTGGAATGGATGTAAAAGTTGTAAAAACTATCACATCTTGATTGAAAATGATCGCGAGCGTTGTATTTGTACAGGATTGGTTTATGATAACCTTGATGACGAGTACGCTAAGCGCGCATTAGAAAATCAATCAAAAAAAGAAGATGAATAAATATACGAACTAAGGTTTTTTTTTGTCTAAAATGAGTATATTTGCATGAAATTCCGAATAAATATTCAAAATGAGTAATAAAAAATACAGATTCCAGATTATAAAAGATTTAATAACAGATCAAGAAATAAGTAATCAAGACGAATTATTAAAAAAATTAATCGATTTAGAGATCACAGTTACTCAAGCCACTTTATCGAGAGATTTGCGCGAATTGAAAGTTTCAAAAGTTCCTAATAGTTCGGGACAATACATCTATCGCCTTACAGAAAGTGATGTTCCAACGGCAACCGTTACACATAACGAAAATGCAAGTTTGATTTTCTCTAAAAATTTGGGAGTTATCAAAACAAAACCAGGTTATGCAAACAGAATTGCTTTTGAGATTGACAACACACATTTCAATACAATAATTGGAACAATTGCTGGAGACGATACGGTATTAATCGTAATGAAAGAAGAGAGTAGCCGAGAAGAGGTTACCAATGAATTAAGAAGAATTATTCCCAATATAAACAAATAAACAAACAATGAGCAACAAAGCAGTTTTAGCTTACAGTGGAGGTTTAGATACATCGTACTGTTTGGTTAACTTAACAAAAGATCAAGGAATGGAAGTGCATACAGTAATTGTAAATACTGGTGGATTTTCGGCAGAAGAGTTAAAAGATATCGAAGAACGTGCCTACGAATTAGGATCTTCTAAACACGTTACAATTGATATTACAGACAAATATTACAACGATTGTGTTCGCTACTTAATCTACGGAAACATCTTGAAAAATAACACTTACCCATTATCAGTAAGTGCAGAACGTATGTTTCAGTCAATTGCAATTGCTCAGTATGCAAAAGATGTAGATGCAGAATACATTGTACATGGATCTACAGGAGCAGGAAATGATCAAATTCGTTTTGATGTTGCTTTTGCAGTTATCTCACCACAATCTAAAATCATTACACCAATTCGTGACGAAAAATTATCTCGTCAACAAGAGGTTGAATATTTACAAGCAAATGGTGTAAACTATAGTTGGGAAAAAGCTAAATACTCTATTAACAGAGGGATTTGGGGAACATCTGTTGGTGGAGTTGAAACATTAACATCTAACCAAGCGTTGCCAGAAGATGCTTATCCAACACAATTATCAAGAACAGAACCATCTGTTATCGAAATTGAATTTGAGAAAGGTATTCCAACTGCTTTAGATGGAGAAAAATTATCTCCAGTAGCTTTAATTCAAAAATTAAACGAAATCGGAGGTGAATACGCAATTGGTCGCGACATCCACGTAGGAGATACAATTTTAGGTATCAAAGGACGTGTAGGTTTCGAAGCGCCAGCAGCTTATTTATTAATCAAAGCACACCACTTATTAGAAAAACATACACTTACAAGATGGCAATTGTTGCACAAAGATTCGTTATCAAACTGGTACGGAACTTTATTACACGAAGCTCAATACTTGGATCCAGTAATGCGTGATATCGAAGCATTCTTAGAATCTTCTCAAAATCATGTAACAGGAAAAGTGAAAGTACAATTAAATCCTTATCATTTCTCAATGATTGGAATAGAATCGCCTTATGATATGATGCAATCTAAAGTCGCTACTTATGGAGAAGAAAACGAAGCTTGGGACAGTAGAGATGCAAGAGGTTTCATCAAAATATTCGGTAATCAATTAAAGATTGTTCATAGTTTCGATTAATTGATTCTTTAAAGTGGATTCCAACGAGTCCACTTTATTTTAGAAATATAGTATAGGTATTATACCTTAAAAAAAACACGCGCAAAACATAACAAATGACAAACAAAATTAACGTAAGCATTGTAGGAGGTGCTGGCTACACAGCAGGCGAACTGCTAAGAATATTGATACATCATCCGATGGTTAATATTTCGTCTGTGTACAGTACATCAAATGCAGGCAACCCCGTTACCAAAGTGCACGACGATTTGTTTGGAGAAACTGACATCGTATTTTCGAATAAAATAGACGAAAATGCTGATGTCGTTTTTTTATGCCTTGGTCACGGAAAATCGGCAGAGTTTTTACAGAACAATAAATACTCAGCGAACACAAAAATTATTGATTTGAGTAACGATTTTCGATTAAATGCGAACCACATTTTCGAAGATAGAACGTTTGTTTACGGTTTACCAGAATTAGACCGCGAAGCAATCAAAACAGCTCAAAATATTGCAAATCCAGGTTGTTTTGCAACAGCTATTCAATTAGCATTGTTACCATTGGCAGCGAAAAATGAAATCAAAAATGATATTCACATCAATGCTGTAACGGGTTCTACAGGTGCCGGACAAAGTTTATCTGCTTCTACGCACTTTAGTTGGCGAAATAATAACGTTTCTTTCTACAAAGAATTTACACATCAACATGAAGGTGAAATTTACCAAACATTGAATCAATTACAAAAAGATTTCAATAACAAAGTATATTTTTTACCAATGCGAGGAGATTTTGCGCGCGGAATTTTAGCAGGTGTTTATTTAAAATCTGATTTATCAGAAGAAGAATCAAAAAATATCTTCAACGAATATTACAAAAATGAGCCTTTTACACACGTTTCTGATGCTCCAATCGCTCTGAAACAAGTTGTAAATACAAACAAATGTTTTTTACACGTACAGAAACAAGATGATATATTGTTAATTACTTCTATCATTGATAACTTAACAAAAGGTGCATCTGGACAAGCCGTAGAAAACATGAACTTGATGTTCGGTTGGGAAGAAAACTTAGGACTTAATCTTAAAACGGTGGCGTTTTAAAAAGTTGTGAGTATTGAGTTATAAGTTTTGAGTATGCAAGATTATAGAAAATTACAAGTTTGGAATCGTTCACATCTCTTGGTTTTAGATTTATATAAAATTGTAAATCAATTTCCAAAAGAAGAACAATTTGGATTAATTTCTCAAATCAAAAGAGCATCATCTTTTATACCTGCAAATATTGCAGAAGGTTGTGGAAGAAACTCAAATAAAGACTTTGCTCAATTTTTAAATATTTCTTTAGGCTCTTTAAATGAAGTTACATACTTTATTTTGTTAGCTAAAGATTTGAATTATATAAATATTGAAGAATATTCAAAATTAACGGATGAGTGTAATGAAATTAAAGCAATGCTAATTGGATTAATAAATAAAATTAGAACAAGCGCTTAACTCATTACTCAAAACTCATCACTTAAAACTTATTAAATGAAACTATTCGACGTATATCCATTAATGAATGTAACTCCGGTTAAAGCTAAAGATTGTATACTTTGGGACGAAAGCGGAAAAGAATATTTGGACCTTTATGGAGGTCACGCAGTGATTTCTATCGGTCACTCTCATCCATATTATGTTGAGAAATTAACAGAACAAATTAATAATATCGGGTTTTATTCGAACTCAGTTAATATTCCGATTCAGCAAGAATTAGCAGAAAAATTAGGTAAAGCATCAGGTTACGAAGATTATACTTTATTCTTGATTAACTCTGGAGCAGAAGCTAACGAAAATGCAGTGAAATTAGCATCTTTTCATACAGGAAAAGATCGTGTAATTGCGTTCAAAGATGCGTTTCATGGACGTACTTCTGGAACAGTTGCGCTAACAGATAATCCAAAAATTGTTGCGCCTTACAATGCTCATCACAAAGTATCTTTCGTAGAATATAATATTGATGCAGTGAAAGAAGTAATTGCTGGAGGAGATGTTGCAGCGGTTATTTACGAACCAATTCAAGGAGTTGGAGGAATCATTTTACCTTCTGACGAATTTGTACAAGAATTAAGAAAAGTTTGTACAGAAAATGGAGTGGTTTTAATCGCAGATGAAATTCAATGTGGTTATGGACGATCTGGGAAATTCTTTGCGCATCAACATTCATGTATCAAAGCAGATTTGATTACGATGGCAAAAGGAATGGGGAACGGATTTCCAATCGGTGGAGTTTTAATCTCTCCAGAATTTAAAGCTTCTTACGGATTATTAGGAACAACTTTTGGAGGAAATCATTTAGCTTGTGCTGCAGCGGTAGCCGTTTTAGATGTGATTGAGCAAGAAAACTTAATCGAAAATGCAAAAGAAATTGGAGAATATGTTGGAATCCAATTAAATAAATTTCCAAAAATTAAAGAAGTTCGTGGTCGAGGATCAATGATTGGAATCGAGTTTGATTTCCCAATCGGCGAATTAAAAAATAACTTAGTTACAAAACACAATATTTTTGTAGGCTACGCTGGTACAAACGTTATTCGTTTATTGCCACCTTTAACAGTAACAAAACAATACATAGATAAATTCATATCAGCTTTAGAAACTGAAATTAACATTATCATCAATGGATAAGACAGTAAAATTAGTATTCCAAGACGGATTAGAAATCGAAGGAAAATCTTTCGGTGCGTATACTTCTGCCGCAGGAGAAGTAGTATTCAACACAGCTTTGGTTGGATATAATGAAAGTTTGACTGACCCTTCTTACAAAGGGCAGATTATGGTGATGACAGCTCCAATGATCGGAAACTATGGTGTTCCAGATGATAAAGCAATGATTAATGAAATTGAAGCTTGGATGGAATCGAACCAAATTCAAGTAACTGGTTTGGTTGTTTCTTATTATGCTGATGATTATTCGCATTGGAACGCTATTCAAAAATTAGGAGCTTGGTTAGAAAGTCAAAACATTCCTGGTATTTATGGAGTTGATACACGTATGATTACAAAAAAATTACGTGAGCAAGGTTCTACTTTAGGAAAAATTGTTGCTGATACAGATGTCGCATATTACGATCCGAACGAAGATAATTTAGTAGATCAAGTTTCTTGTAAAGAAGTGATTCGTTACAACGAAGGTGCTGATATCAAAATTGTTTTGATTGATTGTGGAGTGAAAAATAACATCATCCGTTGTTTTGTAAATCGTGATGTTGAGGTAATTCGAGTTCCTTGGGATTATGATTATTCAACATTAGAATATGATGGATTATTTATTTCGAATGGACCTGGTGATCCAGCTTTATGTATTCCTACAATTAATAATATCAAAGAATCTTTGAAAGGAGATAAACCAATTTTCGGAATTTGTTTAGGAAATCAATTGGTTAGTTTAGCTGCTGGAGCATCTACTTTCAAATTAAAATACGGACACCGTTCACATAATCAACCTGTACAATTAGTTGGAACAAAAAGATGTTTTATTACATCTCAAAACCACGGTTTCGCAGTAGATGATTCTAAATTACCAGAAGGATTTAAAACATTCTTTACGAACTTAAATGATGGAACGTGTGAAGGAATTCGTCACGAATCAAAACCAATCTTTACAGTTCAATTCCACCCAGAAGCAATGGGAGGACCAGTTGATACAGAATATTTATTTGATGAATTCATCGAAGAAGTAAAAAAATATAATAACGCAAACGCATAATCAGAATCACGATGTTAAAAAAAGATATTAAAAAAGTATTAGTATTAGGATCAGGAGCATTAAAAATTGGTCAAGCAGGTGAGTTTGATTACTCTGGTTCGCAAGCGTTAAAAGCGTTAAAAGAAGAAGGAATTAAAACAGTTTTAATCAATCCAAATATTGCAACTGTTCAAACTTCTGAAGGTATTGCAGACGAAGTTTATTTCTTACCTGTAACACCTTACTTTGTAGAAAAAGTTATTCAAAAAGAAAAACCAGACGGAGTTTTAGTAGCCTTTGGAGGACAAACAGCTTTAAACTGTGCGGTTGAATTAAATAAAGAAAATATATTCGAGAAATATGGTGTTGAGGTTTTAGGAACTCAAATTCCAGTAATTGAAGCAACGGAAGATCGTGATATTTTCATCGAAAAATTAGACCAAATTGGTGTTTTAACCGCTCGTTCAGAAGCAGTAGAAACTGTAGAAGACGCAATGGCAGCTGGTAAACGCATCGGTTTCCCATTAATCATTCGTGCGGCGTACGCTTTAGGAGGTTTAGGTTCTGGTTTCGCAAATAACGAAGAAGAATTATTAGATTTAGTTGAAAAAGCATTCAATTATTCTTCTCAAGTTTTAGTGGAAGAGTCATTAAAAGGATGGAAAGAAATTGAGTACGAAGTAGTTCGTGATTCTTACGATAACTGTATCACAGTTTGTAACATGGAGAACTTCGATCCGATTGGAGTTCATACTGGAGAGTCAATCGTTATTGCACCTTCTCAAACTTTATCAAATTCAGAATATCATAAATTACGTGAAGTTGCCATTCGCACAATTCGCCATCTTGGTGTAGTTGGAGAATGTAACATTCAATATGCTTTCGATACTGTTTCAGAAGAATATCGTGTAATCGAAGTGAACGCTCGCTTATCTCGTTCGTCAGCTTTGGCGTCAAAAGCAACAGGTTATCCTTTAGCTTTCGTGGCTGCTAAATTAGCTTTAGGTTATTCTTTAGATGAGTTGAAAAATAGTGTAACGCAAACGACATCTGCGATGTTCGAACCTGCGTTAGATTATTGTGTAGTGAAATTGCCTCGTTGGGATTTAAATAAATTCTACGGTGTTCGTCGTAACATTGGTTCTGCAATGAAATCTGTTGGAGAAGTTATGGCTGTTGGACGTTCTTTCGAAGAAGCAATTCAGAAAGGAGTTCGTATGTTAGACATCGGACATAGAGGTTTCGTAGCAAATGGATTCAAAATTCCAGAAGGTGAATCTTTGGATACGTGGTTAGCTGAGCCAAATGACGAGCGTTTATATGCGATTACTGAAGCTTTCAAAGCGGGATATTCGATTGAAAAAATTCACGATTTAACAAAAATCGATTTATGGTTTTTACAACGTTTAGAAAGAATTTTTAATGTATCAAAAGAATTTGAAGCGTTAGAAAGATTTGAACAAGTTGAAGCAGATTTAGTAAAACGTGCAAAATTATTAGGATTCTCGGATCAACAAATTGCAGTTTTAGTAAAAGGAGATCAAAACGTACACAGAAACGAATTAACAGTTCGTGAATTACGTAAAAACTTCGGAATTAAACCTGTTGTAAAACAAATTGATACGTTAGCAGCAGAATTCCCAGCACAAACAAATTATTTATATGTAACCTATCACGGAACTGAAAATGATTTGGAGCCAGAAACTGAGAAAGCAGTTTGTATTTTAGGATCTGGAGTTTATCGTATTGGTTCGTCTGTAGAGTTTGACTGGTGTTCTGTAAATGCAGCGCATACAGCATCAAAAAATGGTTACAAAACAATTATCATTAACTATAATCCAGAAACGGTTTCGACAGATTATGATGAGTCAGATCGTTTATACTTCGAAGAATTGTCTTTTGAACGTGTAATGGATATTTTAGATTTTGAACAACCTGAAGGAACAATTATTTCGACAGGAGGTCAAATTCCGAATAATTTAGCGATGAAATTGTACGATCAATCAATAAATATTTTAGGAACTTCTCCTTTAAGAATTGATGATGCAGAAAATCGTCACAAATTCTCAGAAATATTAGATGAATTAGGAATCGATCAACCACGTTGGAAAGAGCTTTCTTCTTTAGAAGCGATTCACAAATTTGTGGAAGAAGTTAATTTCCCAGTATTGATTCGTCCTTCTTATGTCTTATCTGGAGCTGCGATGAACGTAGTTTCAAATACGCACGAGTTAGATGCTTTCTTGAAATTAGCGAAAGAAGTTTCTCCTGATTATCCAGTTGTAGTTTCAGAATTCGTGCAAGGTGCAAAAGAAATTGAGTTGGATGCAGTTTGTCAAAATGGAGAAATTGTAGATTACGCAGTTTCTGAACACGTAGAATTTGCGGGAGTTCACTCAGGAGATGCAACAATGTATTATCCACCACAAAAAGTGTACATCGAAACAATTCGTCAAATGCGTAAAGTTGCAGCGAAAATTGCAAAACGTTTCGAAATTTCTGGACCAATGAACATTCAGTTCTTATCAAAAAATAATACAGTTCGTGTTATCGAAACTAATATTCGTGCTTCTCGTTCGTTCCCATTCGTATCGAAAGTTGCAGGAAATAATTTAATCGAAAAAGCAACAAAAGTTTTATTAGGATTAGAAGTAGAAAAGGGACATTCAGAAATCGTTTACGATTTAGATTATGTTGGAGTGAAAGCTTCTCAGTTCTCATTTACACGTTTAGCAGGAGCAGATCCAGTTTTATCAGTAGACATGTCTTCGACAGGAGAAGTTGGATGTATCGGTGATACAGCGGAAGAAGCTTTATTAAAATCAATGCTATCTGTTGGGTATGAAATTCCTGAGAAAACAGTTTTAATTTCTGGTGGACCAATTGTTTCTAAAGTTGCTTTGTTAGAGCCAGCGAAACAATTAATCGCAAAAGGTTACAAAATTTATGCAACAGAAGGAACGCACAAATTCTTTACAGAAAATGATGTGTATTCTACACTTGTTTACTGGCCTTCTGATAAAAAAGAGCCAAATGTAATGTCTTATTTACATGACAAGAAAATTGATATGGTGATCAACATTCCGAAAAACTTAACAAAAGCGGAATTAGACAACGATTATCAAATTCGTCGTACAGCAGTAGATTTCAATATTCCGTTGGTTACAAATGCACGTTTAGCTTCGGCTTTCATCAATGCATTTACAACCTTAACAATGGATGATTTAAAAATCAAAACTTGGAACGAATACCGTAATAAATAGAAATTAGAATCTAGATATTAGAAGTTAGAAAGCCTCGCAAATGCGAGGCTTTTTTTATGTTGTTTTTTTTGAATTTGTCATTCCGAAAAAGGAGGAATCTAATTTAATGTGAAGATGAATTCGTTTCAGGATCACATTAATTAAGTATTAAAACAAAAAATCCATTTCGAGAGAAGTGGATTTTAAAATATGTAAAAAAATAATTTTCTTAAAACTCAGCAAAAAAAGCTTCTACTTTTTCTACGCCGTTTGCGTCAAGAGCTTCTAATAACTCTTTTTTAATTTCTGTTAATTCTTTCTTTTTTGCTTTTTTCAAAACTGGTTTTGCAGTTTCCAAAAAGTTTTCGATTTGTTCTAAACCACGAGAACTTAAGAATTTTTCGTCTGTTTTTTTCAATTTAGCGTAAACTTGTACCAACATTCTACATTGTTCCAAAGCCAAAACGTATTCTTTTACAGTTTCTAACGTAATCATATAATGCAACATCAATTGTACTGAAGGCATATTACGTTGATGACCAAATTTCGTGTATTTTTCTAGTGCAATTCCAAAAGATTCTTTACTACGTTCGATATTTTTATTTAAAGCTGCAGAAATGACAACATTAAACCAATCGTCTGAATTATCAGAGTTTTGAGCGATATCGAAAAATGCATTATCCGCATTCTCAAAATCTTGTAAACTATAATATGATAACGCAATTAATTTCTTAGCATCGTACAATTGTTTTGGGTCTTTTGCATCCAATAAACCTTCACAAATTTTGATACACATCTCGAAATTGCTGTTTCCAAATAAATCTCTCGCAGTGTTCAACAACGAATTAGTCGCATTCTGTTCCAACGCTTGCTCGTACATAAATTGACGTGCTCTCAAAACATCCTCGTATGTGATATAATCGTAATTGATTTTCATTTTTTTTCGTCTCTTTGTTAATTCGCAACTAAATTAATTAAATCTTTAAGAAAGTACTTAATTATTTATCTTTTTTTAATAAATGTCGAATCACCGTTTCTGCCGCATGCAATCCGAATAAACCAGGCATCCACGAATTAGTTCCGTAAAACGATTTTTTATAATTTTTTCCGTCCGTTAATTTTACCGAAGATTCATCTGGAACTTCTGTCGAAAAAACAGCTTTTACACCTTTATTAATTCCTTCTTTTTTTAATCGTTTTCTAACATTTTTTGCCAACGGACAAACATCTGTTTTGCTAATATCACGCACTTGTACTTTGCTTGCCAAATATTTTCCTCCAGCGCCCATATTGCTGATTACTTTAATTTTTTTGCGTTTTGCAGCTAAAATCAAATTAATTTTTGGTGTAACAGAATCGATGCAATCTAACACATAATCAAAATCTGGTGTGACGATTTCGTGTGTACGTTCTGGACTCAAAAATTCGTTGATACGCGTTAATTCTAATTCAGGATTAATGTCCATTAAACGATCGCCAACGATGTCTACTTTGTTCATTCCAACAGTTGAGTGTAAAGCGGGTAATTGTCGATTAATATTTGTAATATCAACAGTATCACCATCAACAATTGTCATTTTTCCAACTCCTGCGCGTGCGATAAATTCTGCGGCAAAAGAGCCAACTCCACCTAAACCAACAACTAAAATGTTCGAATTTTTTAGGATTTCTAAACCTTCTTCTTTGAATAATAATTCAGCTCTTTCTTGCCAAACTGCCATTGAAATGTATTTTAATTATGATTGAACTTCGTAACCGAAAACTGCTTTCCAATTTTTCGCTTGTTGAAGTTGTAATTCCTCGATTGTAATTTTTCTCAAATCCGCTGCAAAAGTATAAATTTCTTCAATAGAGATTTCGCTTGCATCATTCTCCAAAAAGAATTGATTCGCGGAAAGATTTGCAAATATAATTTGTAAGTTTTTGTTTGATAGAAGATTTTTACCAAAAGATGCAAAACAATTTTGCGCAATAATTTGATTGAGTAATTGCTCATTCTTATTGAAACCATGAAAAATAAACGGAATCGTCAATTTCATTTGTTTTCGAATGTGTAAAATTTCTTGATAAGCGCGAACCGAATGTATAATGACTGGAAGTTGATGTTGGGTTGCAATTTCTAATTGTTTTTCAAAAACATTGATTTGTAATTCAAAATCTGTTTCGCACAATTTATCCAATCCAATTTCACCAATCGCCAAACAGTTTTTATTCGAAATAGTTTGATTGATAATTTCGATTTCTTCCTCTATTGATGAGGTATTGATGTAAGCTGGATGAATCCCAATCGAAAACAATTTTGCTTCATTATTCAACTCATTTGGAAACTGATTATACAATTCCAAAACATCTGTTTGATGAACTAAATGATGTGTATGCGCGTTGAGAAACATAGTTCAAATTTAATCTTTTTCAATGATTTTCCGAAATGTTAAAATAGGAATAGAATTTGCTGTAGGAATTTCAATGAATTCAGATCATATTTTAAGTCCAAAAATGTTGAAGTTTTTGCCATGGCTTGGTGCGATGGCAATTTTTATGCAAGCTTTGGACGCTACAATTTTAAATACATCATTGCCTACAATCGCAAAAGAATTAGGAAAATCTCCTTTGGAAATTCAGTCGATTATCGTTACGTATACATTAACAATCGCTTTGTTAATTCCTTTGAGTGGTTGGCTTTCGGATAAATATGGAACGAAAAAAGTTTTTCAATCAGCGATATTGATTTTTACACTTGGATCCACACTTTGTGCGTTTGCCACAACTTTGCCTTTTTTAGTGATTTCACGCGTCATACAAGCGATTGGAGGATCGATGATGGTTCCCGTTGTGCGTTTAGCAATTTTGTATGCTTATCCAAAAATTGAATTATTAAAAGTGATAAATTTTATCACCATTCCAGGATTAATAGGTCCACTTCTTGGACCAACAATTGGAGGTATTTTGGTTGAAACTTTATCGTGGCATTGGATTTTTATTGTGAATATTCCATTCGGAATTATTGCACTTTGGATGACAACTTTTGCGATACCCGATTTTAAACATCCAGTTTTTAAATTTGATATCAGAGGTTTGATTCTTTTTAGTGGAGGAGTTACTGTCTTAACATTGATTATGGAATTGACATCTTCTCGTGTGATTGGGCTGCAAACTGTATTAGCATTGACTGTAGTTTCAGCCTTTTTGATTGGGTTGTATATTTATCATGCAAAACATAAACAACATCCTTTAATCGATTTGAATTTGTTTAACATTAGAACTTTGCGAATTGGTATTATAGGAAATCTTATTACACGATTAGGAATTGGAGGAATACCTTTTCTTATTCCGCTTTTATTGCAAGTTGGTTATGGATATTCCGCTACTGTAGCGGGATTAATTATGATTCCATCTGCAACAAGTAACATTATTGCAAAATCGTTTGTTGTGCCAATTGTGAATAAATTTGGTTATCGAAATACGTTGATTTCCAATACAATGATTTTAGGATTAATCATTTGTATGTTTTTCTTTTTAGAATCGAAATCACCAATTTATTATATCATTCCGTTAATGGTTTTGAATGGATTTTTTAGTTCGATACAATTTACAGCGATGAATACCTTGTCTTTAGCCGATTTGGACGAAAATACATCCAGTGAAGGAAATAGTTTATTGTCGGTCACACAACAATTGTCATTAACTTTTGGAATATCTGTAGCCGCATTAATTTTAGGCGTTTTTAGACAAGCAGGATTTGTAAATGGAGTGGAAGTACAAGCTTTCCGTTATTCATTTTTGACGATGGGTGTGATGACAATTTTATCAACTTACATCTTTTTAAAACTAAGAAATTCTGATGGCGCTTCGATGTCGGGGAAGAAATAAAATTTAGAACATAAAAAAATCTCTACTTGGTAGAGATTTTTTTCGTTTTATATTATTTTGATTTAATCATTGTAAAAATGATGACGAAGTTCACCTTTTAAGTTTGCTTCGTATTGCGTTTTGAATTCTTCTTTCGAAAGATTTTGACCTAATAAATAAATGGCTTTTGTAATTGCAGCTTCCATTGTCAAATCATAACTCGAAATTGCGCCCATATTTAGCAACGCATCACTTGTCGCATAACGTCCAAGCTCTACCATTCCGCCCGCACATTGCGTGTTGATGATAAGATGAACTCCTTTATTCGTTATTTCTTCCAGCAATTCGATAAACCAATCATCAGTAAAAATATTTCCAGTTCCAAAAGCTTCAATAATAAAAGCTTTCATATTTGGAGCATTCAAAACACTTTCGATAAAAGAACGATTCATTCCAGGGAAAATCTTCAAAACACCAACATCAGCATTTAGATTTTTGTTAATAGAGAGTTTATGCGTAACAACATTTTTTAACAACAAATCTTCTTTCACTTCCAGATGAACACCGGAAACCCCAATTACTGGATAATTCGGTGACTCGAAAGCATCAAAGTTTTCTGCATTAATCTTAGTTGTTCTATTCGCACGGAACAATTTATATTCAAAATACACGCAAACTTCTTTGATAATTGGTTTGTCATTTTTGCGTAATGAAGCCAATTGAATCGAAGTAATTAAATTTTCTTTCGCATCTGTACGCAAATCTCCAATTGGTAATTGCGAACCAGTGAAAATGATAGGTTTTTCAAGATTGTCAATCATAAAACTCATTGCAGAAGCCGTATACGCCATCGTATCTGTTCCATGTAAAACGACAAAACCATCATAGTTTTCGTAGTTTTGTTGAATGGTTTCTGCAATTTCGATCCAATATTTTGGTTTCATATCAGACGAATCTATAGGCGTATCGAAACTATGATAATCGAAAGAACAATCTAAAAGTCCCAACTCTGGAATTTGTTTCAACAAATTATCAAAATTGAAAGGTTTCAAGGATTGATCGCCATAATCTTTCGCCATTCCAATTGTTCCTCCTGTGTAAATTAATAAAATTTTTGTTTGCATGCGGTTTGATTAATTTCTGGTTAAAATTAACCATTATAAAAAATCTGTACAACATCTTTTCTCAAACTCCGATATTTTGTAAATTGGATAAATAATTGTGAACATAAATTTAAACTATCAACTTGATGAAACTATTACTTTTAGCCATTACAACTTTGTTAACATCAGCTTATGTTAATGCACAATCTGATGAAGGATTGTTTGAAGTTGAGTACGAAATGAACGGACAAGAACTGAAATCTTTTGCTTTTTCTACGGATAATTGTGCGCAGAATTTGATTGTGAAATCGTGGGAAAATTGGGTAACGAACAAAGAAGGTTCTTCTGCTTTTTTGAAAAGACATGAAGCGAGTAATATCAAGTTCAAAAATTCGCAAGATGTGTATAAATCTGTGATTAGTTTGGTTGATGAAGAAAATGGAAAAACGACTGTGATTAATACATTAACGGATCAAAATGGAATGACATTTAATAGTAATTCGGCAGAGTTTGATAAAATTTATGCTCAATTGCAAGATTTAGCAACAAAAACGAAGCAAGGTTGTGTACGAAATGAGTTGAGGTTAGCGAACGAAAATATGATTCGATTGACAAAAGAAAACGCTGATGCACAATTGAAAAAAGGAAACTCGATCAAATCATATCTAAAAGATAATAACACCTTATTGAAATTAGAAAGTAAAAAGCAAGCTTTGGGCGATAAGTTAGATTTGGTGGTGAATCAATTGGAAAGAGAATCGAATGATAAAGTAACTGATGGTTTGATGAAGAAAAAGATAAAAACAGAAAACTCTTTGCGATCTATAGAAGATCAAGTAGTAACATTGAGCGTAAAAATACAAACTGCTGAAGAGAACGATAAAGGTTTAGACGCAAAAATTAATCAATTAACTAGTCAAATTCAGCAACAACGCTCGATTACGGAAAATTTAAAAAAGAAATATTCATCAATTGCACGATAATTGTTAGAGAAATTATATATTTACTAAATATCAACAAATAAATATTATTAAAATCAACTCGCTATGGGATTATTTTCATTTATCAAAAATGCCGGAGAAAAAGTCTTCGGAGGTGCAGAAACACCAGAAGAAAAAGCAGCTAAAGTACAAGAACAAGTTGCAAAACAAGGATTTGATTTATCAGGAGTAACTTTTTCTACTGATGGAGATAAAATTGTAGTAGCTGGACAAGCGTTGGACATCAATGAGAAACAAAAAATTTTAGCAACAGCAGGTAACATTGATGGTGTGGAAGGAGTAGAAGATCAATTAACATTGAAAACACCTTTGAAAATTGAGATTCCAGATTTATCTAAGACAATGTATACTGTAAAAAGTGGAGATTCTTTATCTAAAATTGCAAAAGAAGTTTATGGAGATCCAATGCAGTATCCAAAAATTTTTGAAGCAAACAAACCAATGTTAAAACACGAAGATAAGATTTATCCAGGTCAGGTTTTATATATTCCTCAGGATTAATATAATAGAAATAAAATATTAACGTTAAAACTCCTACAACCAAATGATTGTAGGAGTTTTATATTTTTACAGCACGGTTTTTGCGGAATATATACTCGCAATAAAAAATAATAACATATATTCGTATAACTGAAATAAAAAAATAATTATGAAAGTTTCAATTTTGCCAGTAGCGGTTATCGCTGCTTCAACTTTATTTAGTTGTGTGAGTCAGAAGAAGTATGATGAATTACAAAATAAATTCAATTCTGCTTATTCTGAGAACCAAGGATGTCAAACAGAATTGGCTGTAGCGAAAGCTAAATTAGCTAATTTTGAATCTAACCAAGGTCAGTACGAAAACACAGTTCAGAGTGAAAGAAATCAAATTAAACAATTACAAGAACAATTGAAAAATTGTATTAATGGTGGTTCTAAAAACGTTTCTGAATTAGTGAACGAAATCAATCAGTCTAACAAATACATTAAACATTTGATCGATGCGAAAAGCAAATCGGATAGTTTGAATATGGTTTTAACAAACAACTTAACGCGTTCTTTATCTAGCAATGAAGCAAAAGATGTTGATGTTAAAGTATTAAAAGGTGTTGTTTACATCTCGTTAGCTGATAACATGTTGTACAAATCTGGTAGCTACGAAATTTCACCTGCTGCAGGAGAAACTTTAAGTAAAATTGCGAAAATCATCAACGATTATAAAGATTACGATGTATTGATTGAAGGTAACACAGATAATGTGCCAATTTCTAAACCAAACATCCGTAACAACTGGGATTTATCTGCTTTACGTGCATCTTCTGTTGTGCAAGCATTACAAAATCAATACGGTGTTGATGGTAAACGTTTAACAGCTGGTGGACGTGGAGAATATAACCCATTAACTACAAATGCTACTGCGGAAGGAAAATCTAAAAACCGTCGTACACAAATTATTATCTTACCTAAGTTAGATCAATTTATGGATTTAATTGGGCAAGCCCCAAAAAACTAATTTTGGTAAAAAAATCAAATTAATATAGAAAGAGCCACTTTATAGTGGCTCTTTTTTTGTAACTTTTTCCAAATTTTAATCAATACCAATGGAACTATATTATTCTTTTTCGGTTCTAATTGTTCTTGCTGCATTATTTTCTTATGCAAACCTTCGATTCCTAAAATTACCTGGAACAATTGGAATTATGATTATCGCCATGTTAGTATCTGTCGCTATCCGTTTATTGGGAGATAGCTATTTTCCTGATGCTACAAAAGACATGTTTCAACTCTTTAACAGTTTAGACTTCAATGAAATATTGATGGGCGCAATGCTTAATTTTCTGCTTTTTGCAGGTGCAATGCACGTTAATATACTCGATCTGAAAAACTTGAGATGGACAATTGCTACTTATGCTACAATTTCGGTAGTATTATCAGCATTTATTATATCAGTAATTTTATATTACATTGCGCCATATTTCGGTATTCAAATTCCGTATATCTATTGTTTATTGTTCGGAACATTAATTTCTCCAACTGATCCAATTGTTGTATTAGGAATTTTGAAACAAGCAAAAGTTCCTAAGATTATTGAGACAAAAATTACAGGAGAGTCATTATTTAATGATGGTGTAGCTGTTGTAATGTTCGCAGTAGTTTTACAAATAGCAACTAATCCAAGCTTTGATGCTGACTTTGCAAGTGTTTCAAAATTATTCTTGATGGAAGCTGGAGGTGGAATTTTACTTGGGTTATTATTAGGATTTACAGCATCTAGATCCATGAAAAAAATTGATGATTATAAAGTTTCAGCTTTAATTACATTGTCGATTGTAATGGGAGGATTTTTGATTGCAAAAGAACTTCATGTTTCGAGCCCTTTAGCAATGGTTATAGCAGGTTTAATCATCGGAAATTATGGAAAGAAATTCGCAATGAGCAAAACAACTCAAGATTATTTAAACAAATTTTGGGAGCTTATTGATGAAATAATGAATGCCATTTTATTCCTTTTTATAGGTTTCGAATTGTTGTTAATAGAAGATTTAATGGATCAAATTCTATTAGGAATTGCCACAATTTTTATAGTCCTATTATCTCGAACATTATCAATTGTGATTCCTGCTCGTACTATTTTAAGAAAAAATACATTCTCCAAAGGTTCACTTATTGTCTTGGTTTGGGGAGGAATTCGTGGAGGAGTTTCAATTGCATTAGTTCTTTCGATGCCAAATTCGGAATGGAAAGATTTGTTATTAGAGATTACATACATCGTTGTTTTATTTTCAATCGTTATTCAAGGTTTAACTGTAGGTAAAGTGGCTCATCATGTTCTAAAAGACGAATCTGATGAAGCAAATAAAGAAGAAATGGAAGATTATCTTAATTCATCTAAATTGTAAATAATTATAAAAGATACAATTAAAAGGAGCAAGCGCATCTATAGATGCGCTTGCTCCTTTAACAGAAGTTTAGAAATTAAAATGGTTTTGTTCACGAATTAATCTTTATTTTTAATAGAAATTAGAACAAGCCAACAGAATGAAATTAAAAGATTTATCTAATCAACTCGAAATATCTTTAGGAAGTTTACAGAATTTTATCAATGATTTTAATATTGATTTGAGTTTTTGTATTGACGAAAATTTTAATGTAACACAACAATTTATAACATTTTCGGAAGAGAATAAAGACTTCTTAAAAAAATATGCAGAAGATTATTCCAAAGAAAAAACAATAGAAGAAATCGCTAAAACAATTGGTGCAAAAGAAGAAGAAGTGCTTCATTTTTTTGTGACAAATGGAATTCCTGCTGAGGTTGCAAAGCAGATGAAAACGGGAGTGTCAAGTTATTTGATTCATTCTTACATTGGGGGAAAATATCCGTTTATAGAAAAAGCATTTCCGCAATGCGAAGATTTTTCTGGTAAAAGTTTAGTCGGTTATACCGATTTGTATTTTTATATGACTGATATGTTAGATCCATTTATCAGCAAAGATCAAGGAGAAAGTTGGGGAATCTCAAAAACCTGCTGGCTTGATTTTGTATGGACCTCCAGGTAGTGGGAAAATATATTGGGCAAAGAAAATAGCGGATATGATTGGTTACGAATTTGTACATATTTTCAATGATTATTTAGTTGGGAATTTTGATAACAAAAAGAATAAATTCTCCGATTTTCTTTCAAAAAAGATGAATCAACCTAAAACATTATTGTTTATTGATTCGTTCGACGAAATATTACATTCTACTTCTGTAAATACCATTTATCCCGAAATGGTCGATTTGTTTTATTCCGTTTTTAGACATATTCAGAAAAATGATACGAAAGAACTTTTGATTGTTGGAGCTGTTGAATCTTTAGCAAATTTGAATGATGAAATCGTTGCACCTGGTCGTTTTGATTTACATATTCCGATTTTTCCTCCAACTTTTGACGAGCGTAAACAATTACTTTTACACCACATGACTGCGAACTTGGCGCAAGATTCTCCTTTATTATCAATTTTGAAAAATCAAAATGCGTTGAACAAAGACTTCTGGACGCCTTATGCGGCTGAAATGAAACTTTTCTCAAATACAATGATGATTGATTTTACACAATCGCTTAAAAAACGTTTATATGCATTATACAGAAAAGATGAAACGAAAAATATTGTGATGACAGAAAAGGTATTGTTTTCGGCATTTCAAGAAGCGAAATCGAAATTAACGTCTGATTATCTAAAACATTGTGCAATTTTTTTGACTGAAGCCAAACAAAATGTCGGACAAGATTTTCCGCATCGTCTGATCGAATTAAATGCTGATTTAGAGTTTTATTTATCATCAAAAGAAATTCCGATTACTAAAATTGGTTTTAAGCAAAGTGATGAAGCAATTTCTCCTACAGCTCAACAAGCAGTTGAAGAAAATAAAGAAGTTCAGAATAAATAATATAAACCACAAAAAAAAGCGCTCTAAGAGCGCTTTTTGATTTTATAATTGATTAAAACTTACAAAGTTTTTAATGTCAATAATAAGATATTTCCTTTGTAAAGATGTAATTCTTTTCCAGAAACTTCGTAACGATTTACACTTTTCAACATCGATAAAAATGCTTTTTCTTCTTGCAAATTAGGACAAGCCATTTTGGTTTCAGAAAAATTAACAAAGCTTGTTACGCCGCTAACTTTTGTAAAAGTAGCATTGAAATTGTTGCAACCCGCAAAACCACTTACAGTCGAATTCGCTTCGTCAATAACCAACATTACGTCCTTATCGTACAAACCTTTTACTACGTTGTTATCGTTGATCAAATACCAATTTTGATTTGAAATCGAAACTTCCGATTTAGGTTTAATTTTAGCAGTACTTGCACTTGTAGAACAAGAAGTTGCTATAAAACTCATCAAAATAGTTGCTGAAAATAAAGTTACAATCTTTTTCATTTTTCGGAATATATTATCTCAACTCAGCGTTGAATTTTTCTTGATACAATTTGATTAATTTATTCATTAAACCATCAATTTCTTGATCGCTTAATGTTTTATTTTCGTCTTGAATCATAAAACTTAAAGCATACGATTTTTTACCAGCTGGCAATTTATCTCCTTCGTAAACGTCGAATAAATTAACGGCTTTCAACAAATTCGTTTTGACTTCTTTTGTCGCTTTGTACAATTCTTCATATTTCACAGAAGAATCAAGCAATAAAGCTAAATCTCTACGAGAACCTGGGAATTTAGAGATTTCTTTGTATTTCAAATCGTGTTTGTTTGCTAAAGCAACCATTGCATCCCAATTTAATTGAGCAAAGAAAACATCTTGATTAACGCCTAATTTTTTTGCTAATTTTTTGCTGATGATTCCAAGTTTTCCTAATGATTTTTGACCAGAAACAAATTCAATTCCATCTAAGAAATTATCATCTTTTGCAGGTAACTCATCTGTAATTTGAATATCTAATCGAACAAAAATTTGTTTAATCAAACCTTTCAAATCAGCAAATGAAGCTTTACGTAAATTACCTGTCCACGATTCGCTATTAAAGTTTCCTGAAAGAACGATTCCTAAACATTTATTTTCTTCGTAAATACCATCAATTTTGCGATAAACTTTCCCAAATTCGAATAACTTAACATCCGAATTACGACGGTTGATATTGAACGCAACATTTTCTAATAAACCATTCAATAAAGTGCGACGCATTACAGCTAAATCAGCAGAAAGCGGATTTAACATTGCAACACTTTCACCTTCTGGATAAAAGAAAATTTCTTCGTATTCTCTTTTCGTTAACGAGTTATTCATCGCTTCATTGAATCCGAAAGAAATCAATTGACGCGCAATAAAATCTTCGATTTTATCTGGACTAACTTTTTGATTTGGAACATAAGAAAACGAAAATTTTGAAGGAATTTCGATATTATCGTATCCATAAATCCTCAAAATATCTTCAATCAAATCTACATCACGTTGTACATCTACACGATAAGCTGGAACTTCTAAATCTAAAATTCCATCATTTTCTGACAAAATTTTAATTTCTAAATTTTCTAAAATCGATTTGATTTTATGTTCTGGAATTTCAACTCCTAATAATTCAACCACTTTGTGTAAACGTAATTTTACATTAAAGTTTTGAATAGGATTTGCATAAATATCATCAATATTAGACGCTATTTCAGCTCCAGCAATTTCAACTAACATCATCGCAGCTTTTTTCAACGCGTCGATAGTTGTGTTAGGATCAATTCCACGTTCAAAGCGGAAAGAAGCATCCGTATTTAATGCATGTGCTTTCGCTCCTTTACGAATTGTTACAGGTTCAAAATATGCTGATTCTAAGAAAATAGTTGTAGTAGCATCCGAAACTCCAGAATCTTTTCCTCCGAATACTCCTGCAATACACATTGGATGATTTTCGTTGCAGATCATCAATTCATGTCCTTTTAATGTACGTTCAACGCCATCTAAAGTTGTGAATTTTGTTCCTTCTGCTAATTTTTGAACGATCACTTTATTTCCTTCAATTTTAGCTGCATCAAAAGCATGTAAAGGTTGTCCTAAATCGTGTAAAATGTAATTGGTAATATCAACCACATTATTAATTGGTGATAATCCAATAACTTGCAAACGATTTTTTAACCAATCTGGCGACTCAGCAACTTTTAGATTTTTTAAGTAAACACCTGCATAACGAGGCGCTGCTTCTGTATCTTTAACCTCGATAGAAATAGGATTTTTTCCGAAATCTGTCGTAGGATAATTTGATACATCATATGTTTTGAATGTTGACGCGATATCACGAGTTTTAAGGGCCGCATGTAAATCACGCGCTACACCAAAATGTGACATTGCATCCGCACGATTTGGCGTTAAACCAATTTCGATTTCGTGGTCAACTTCATCATTTTTTCCGAATAGGTCGAACGTAGAAGTTCCAGGTTTTAAATCTTCTGGTAAAACTAAAATACCAGAATGATCTGTACCAATTCCTAATTCTACTTCAGAACAAATCATTCCGAAAGATTCTTCACCACGAATTTTTGCCTTCTTGATTTTAAATTCACCATCTGGTGAAGGTAAAACCGTTCCGACAGTTGCAACAGGAACATTTTGACCTTCTGCAACATTAGGAGCTCCACAAACAATTTGCGTTTCTTTTCCGTCTCCTAAATCTATTTTAGTAACTCTTAATTTATCTGCGTTTGGATGTGGCACAGCTGATAAAACTTTACCAACTAATACGGTTTCCAAATAATTTTTAGCTCCACCTACTTGTTCTACACCTTCAACTTCTAGACCCGTACTTGTAAGTGTTGAAGACACTTCATCAAGTGTGATATCTGTATCAATGTAGGTTTTTAGCCAATTGTATGAAATTTTCATTGTATTGTATAAATGAATTTTATGTATTCTTTTTGATTATGCGTTTAACATAACTGGCATAACTAGCATTAAGATTTCTTCGCCATCTTCTAGTCCATCAACTGGTTTGATGATTCCTGCACGATTCGGTTCAGACATTTCTAATGTTATTTCTTCTGATTGTAAATTGTTCAACATTTCGATTAAGAAACGAGAATTGAAACCGATTTGTAAATCAGTTCCGTTGTAATCACAAGGAAGTCTTTCTTCTGCTTTGTTTGCAAAATCGATATCTTCAGCAGAAATTGTCAATGAATTTCCAACTAATTTTAATCGAACTTGGTTTGTTGTTTTGTTAGAGAAAATTGCCACACGTTTCAAAGATGTCAAGAATAAGTTTCTGTTAATCGTTAATACATTTGGATTTTCTTTTGGAATTACCGCTTCATAATTAGGATATTTACCATCAATCAAACGACAAGTTAACACGATGTTTTGGAATGAAAAACGTGTATTTGTATTGTTATATTCGATTGTTACATCGTCATTATTTCCTCCTAAAATATTTTTCAATAAGTTAAGTGGTTTTTTCGGCATAATATATTCAGCAGCTTGTAAATTGTCTAAGCCATTGCGAGTATATTTTACCAAACGATGCGCATCTGTAGCAACAAAACGGAAAATATCTGCATTTGCTTGGAAGAAGACTCCTGTCATAATTGGACGTAATTCGTCGTTTCCTGTCGCAAAAATAGTTTTGATAATTGCTTCTGATAAAATGCTTGCACTAAGTGTTGTAGAGCTTGCGTCTTCGATATCTGGCGTTTGAGGATATTCGTTTGCGTCTTCGAATGCTAACTGATAATTTCCTTGTTCTGAAACAATTTCCAACGTATTTCCTTCTTTTTGGATAAAAGTAAGCGGTTGCGCAGGGAAAGTTTTCAACGTGTCAGTTAAGATTTTTGATGGAATTGCAATTTTTCCATTATCATTAGACTCAACTTCTAAAGTTGTTGAAATTGTTGTTTCTAAATCAGAACCAGTGATAGTTAATTGGCTACCATCCAATTCGAATAAAAAATTATCAAGGATTGGTAAAGTATTATTAGAGTTAATAACCCCTCCGATTAAGTTAACATTTTTTAATAACGTGTTGCTCGATACAATAAATTTCATATGAAGAATATTTCCTTAAAATATCTAACAAATGTAATAAATAATCAAGTAAAAAACTCAAACCTATACATTAAATATTATATAGAATAGCTTGTTGTTGATTATCAAATAGAAAGATGATTGTAAATTGATTGTTATTATTTGTTTAAATTTTCTTTGAATTAAAAACTTTTCACCCGTAAATTTGTCTTGTATATCGAGACTTTTAACAAATCTTTTTGACCAAATCTCATCCAAAAAGATTAATTTGAATTTAAAATACTATTCTATGAAAATTGAATTGAATTTAGAAGGAAAAAATGGAGTTTTTATACTTCTTGATGAGAATAATAAAGAAGTTGGTGAATTAACTTTTATGCTGAAAGAAGAACAAATGTTGATTAATCATACAGGTGTTAATCCCGAATTGAGAGGACAAGGTTTGGCCGAAAAGTTAGTGTTAGAAGCTGTAGATTACGCAAGAAAAAATCAGTTGAAAATCATTCCATTTTGTAGTTATGTGAGCGTTTATGTTGGTAAACATCCAGAAGTACAAGATGTAATTTAGAAAATTATGAATTTAGAAAAAGTTTTTGAACACAACCAAGAGTGGGTAAATAAACGTTTAGGACAAGACGAGCAATATTTTGATAAGCTTTCGGCTGGTCAAAATCCAGAAGTGCTTTACATTGGTTGTTCGGATAGTCGTGTGACGGCAGAAGAGTTGTTGGGAGCGGAGCCAGGTGAGGTTTTTGTACACCGCAATATTGCTAATATGGTAATTAGTTTGGATATGAATACCACTTCTGTTTTAGACTATGCGGTAGAACACCTAAAAGTGAAACATATTATAGTTTGTGGACATTATAATTGTGGAGGGATTAAATCTGCAATGATTCCGAAAGATTTAGGAATGATGAATCCTTGGTTGCGTAATATTCGTGATGTTTATCGTTTACATTCAGAAGAATTGAATGCAATCGAAAACGAAGGAATGCGTTACAACCGTTTGGTAGAGCTAAATGTACAAGAACAATGTGTAAATGTGGTAAAAAATCCTTTTGTACAACGTGCAATGGAAAATGGATTAGAAGTACATGGTTGGGTGTTCGATTTGTTTACTGGAAAATTAATTGATTTGAATTTAAACTTCGATAAAATCTTAGAAAATATCAAAGAAATCTACGATATCAACGAATAAATTTAACATTTTGTTATATCTGGTATAATAATTGTTCTTAAGACTGTTAACCAAACTATATCAATGATTAACAACCGTTGGAAAAAAAAAATAGGTATCGCTTTAATTTCAATTATTGCGGTACTTTTTATTTTAAGTTTTTACATCTCCTATTTTCTGAATGATCGACTTCCAAAAATCATTGCAGAAAAAAACGATACCGCTTATAATCTGACTTACGAAGATTTGAGCTTTTCTATTTTTAATTCGTCTTTATCACTAAAAAATGTTGAAGTTTCTCCAAAAGATTCGTTGTTAATAAAGGATTCGATTGACGCAACAGGAAAAGTGAAAGAAATAAATATTGTCGGTATCAATTTTATAAAATTAATTACCAAAAAAGAAGTTGCAGCATATTCAATCAACATCAATAATCCTTCTGTAAATTATTATCTCAAAGAGAAAAAAGATTCGGTCAAAAAAGATACAGCACAATCCAAAGTTGGGCAAAGTATAGATGTTTCCAATGTGAATATCAACAATGGCGAGTTTAATTTGTATTCTCAATCAGGAAAAAAACATATAGCAAATGTTTCTAATTTTTCGATCGATTTTGATGGCGTTCGTTTCAATGAGCGAACAGCGGACAAAAAAATTCCGTTCAGATATTCTGCTTTTGATATTAAATTAGATTCGATGTTTTTTGTGGTAAAAGATCAACAATTGATTAGAGCACGAAAAGTTCGTTTTAATGAAACTGATTTTGAGTTGGATAATTTCTTGATGAAACCGCTTAAAATGAACGGAAAAATGTACGTTCCAAACGATTCTGAAAATGATTTATTGGATATTGAATCACCACTTCTTTCGCTTTCTAAGATGGATTGGGGATTTACTTCAGAAGATAAATTATATTTTAAAACAGATTTAATCAAATTCAAAAATCCAAAAATTACCATTATTTCTGCCAAACCTGAGAATAAAGTTGAGAAACAATCAACTAAAAAAGTAAGCATAAAAACGGAAGATGCGGAGTTAATTAATATCAAAAAATTACAAATAGAAAATGGTAAAATTCGTTCACTCTTCTCGAATGCAAAAACGGTAAAATATGCAATAAATAATGTGTCGTTAAATATCGAAGGAATAAAAATGAATGCGTTGACGCGAACAAATGATATTCCGATTGATTATAAAACTTTCCGTATTAAGTTGGATTCGATGTATTATCGATTGAATGAAATGCACACGTTAACAGCATCTAATTTTGATTTGACAGAAAAGAAATTGATTCTGAAAAATTTCAAAATGAAACCATTAATTTCAAAAAATCAATTTAATCGAAATTATACAAAATCAAACACATTATTAGATGTCGAAGCACCAATTTTGACGTTAAATAATAACAGTTGGGGAATAAAAAATGGTGATTTCTATTTTCATACAAATTCAATCAAATTGGATGAGGTAAATGTGAAAATCATTGATCAAAAGAATGAAAAAGTTATTGCGAAGAAAGTTGAAAATGTAACAGAAAAGTTCTTGATTAATTTTAATCTTGGAATTGATACGATTCAAATCAAGCAATCGCGTTTTATTGCTTCACAAAAATTTGATTTCAATAATGTTAATTTGACGGTTTTAGGATTGAAAAATGATTATGGGAAAGAACTTCATGTTAATCATGTTATTTTCAAAAATCCAAAATTTACGATTTATGGACAGCCAAGACGAGTGGCGCAGCGCGAAGGAAAAACCTCAAAAGAGTTTAATGATGTTATAAAAGTTGATAAAATTTCGTTGGTAAATGGACATTTAGATGTGGTTCCTTATCAACAAAAAACGCCGAATTTAACATTGAAGCAAATTCAGTTAGCGTTTAATCAAATCAATGTTGATCCAAAAACTATTCAAGAAGCAATACCATTTTCGTATAAATCTGTGTTGTTAAAATCTTCAGGAATTGATTTCGATTTAGGAAAAATGTATAAGATGAATACTGGAGCTTTGCAATTTCAGAATGGAAACTTGACGTTGAATCAATTAAAATTAACACCAAAACTTACTCGAAAAGCGTATACAGCTTCATTAGATAAACAAGCCGATTTATACATTGTTTCTGTCAATCAATTAGAAGGAAATGTAATTCAGTGGGGAATTTCTCCATCCAAAGATTTCTTTTTGAAAGCCAATCAAATAAAATTGAACCAGCTTTATGCAAATATTTATAGAAGTTTGGTTCCACCTGATGACACAAAACGTAAAACAATGTTTTCACAAAAATTACGTGAAATGAAATTCGATTTAGGGGTGAAACAATTGCAATTGGTCAACTCTAAATTAGAATATGAAGAGGAAACGGCTAAAAGTATCGGAACAGGAAAATTGACGTTTTCGTCTATAAATGCAACGGTTAAAAATGTCAATTCGGGTTATCGTAAAACATCTTTACCAAACGTTGATGTTGATTGGCGTTCAGAATTTATGAATGGAGATTTGCGTGCAAATTGGACATTTAATCCAATGAATCGTTCGGAGAAATTTAATATCAATGGTTCAATTTCAAAACTTCCTGCAAAAAATCTCGATCCTTTTGTGAAACCATATCTTAAGGTTTCTGTTGATGGATTTTTCAATCAAATAAAATTTAATTTTGATGGAAATGATAAAGTTGCTGGAGGAAATTTTGGAATAGATTATCAAAATTTGAAAGTGAATGTTTTGCGTGATGATGGTTCGAAAAGGAAATTATTATCAGCAGTTGGAAATGCGGCGGTAAAGAATGATTCTCGTGGAAAAATGAAAGAAGAAAAAGTAGAAAATATCGAACGAAAACAGGATAAATCATTTTTTAATTTCTTTTTAGCTTGTATCTTAGACGGTCTTAAAAAAGCACTTTTAATTATTTAAGAAAATGAAAAGAACAGTCTTCATAACCGGAGCAACATCTGGCATAGGAATGGCGACAGCAAAGAAATTAGCACCAAATTATCGTTTAATTTTGTGTGGGCGTCGTCAAGATCGATTAGATGAAATTCAGGCAGAATTGAGTCAAATTACGGAAGTTAAAACCACTCAATTTGATGTTCGAGACAAGGAAGCTGTTTTTAATGCAGTAGAAAGTTTAGAAAATGAGTGGAAAAATATTGATGTTTTAATCAATAATGCAGGAAATGCACACGGATTAGCACCTTTTGATACAGCTGAGTTGGAAGATTTGGAAGCGATGATTGATATCAATGTAAAAGGATTAATTTACGTTTCGAAAGCAATTATTCCAATTCTTAAACAATCATCAAATGCGCATATTATCAACCTTTCGTCGATTGCAGGAAAAGAAGTTTATCCAAATGGAGGAACATATTGTGCGTCGAAAGCGGCAGTAGAATCGTTGAGCAAAGGAATGCGTTATGATTTGTTGCCTTACGGAATCAAAGTTTCCAATATTGCGCCAGGAGCGGTAGAAACAGAATTTTCGTTGGTTCGTTTCAAAGGAAATCAAGAACTTTCGGATAATGTGTACAAAGGTTTCGAGCCATTGGTTGGAGAGGATATTGCAAATGCAATAGAGTATTTGTTGCAACAACCAGAACATGTACAAATTGCCGATGTTACAATCTTCCCAAAAGCGCAAGCTGGAGGAACTGTTATTTATAAAGGATAAAATTTTAAAAATATATTCATTTGAAAGCCTCTATTTTAGAGGCTTTTTTAGTTCAATATTTTCTCATAACAAACACTTTCTTCGATGTCTTTGTATTGATCGTAATTTTCGATTCTTGTGTAATCACATCGCTCATACAAAGCGATTGCTTCGGGTTGTTTCAATCCAGTTTCCAAAATACATCGTTCATAATTTAATTCGATTGCCCAATTTTCTAATTCATTCAGAACTTTAGCCGCAATTCTATTTCCTCTATAATCAGGATTTACATACATTCTTTTCACTTCCATTGTTGTATCAGAATAATGTTTTATAGCGCCACAACCAACAGGATTTTCGTTTAAATAGGCGATAACAACGTGATTTATTTTGTCAACTTTATTGTATTGCGAAAAGAAAGAATGAAATTCGCCATCTCTTATCGCTAAATCTTTATCTAATTCTATTACCAATTCTTGAAAATCTTTGTTAGATGAATTTGTTCGAATGATTTTTACTGAATTCATTTTATTGCTTTTCCTCAAATTTAATAAAACTTAAGTTTTTTTGTAACGCTAAATTCTATTTTGTTCCGCTGTTTTTTGTGCTTGTTTCGCTTCTTTTACTTTCTGATTTCCGAAATTATATTTCAAATTCAACATAAAGTATTGTGTATCGCGATAATCTTTGAAATATTGATTTTGATTTGCGTATTTCGTGGAAATTGTATTGCGATCGGTTTTAAAAATATCATTGAAAACTAAACCAATTTCGAAACGTTTATCCCATATTTTTTTGTTCAAAATCAAATAGGTGTTTTGAGAAGAACTAATATCAAACGAACCTTGAATTGCCTTCGAATTATATTGATATCCAGCCGAAATATTAAATGTTTTTGCTTTGTCTAAATCAAATTGAGTGCTCAATGAAAGGTGATAAAAAAAGACATCGTTTTTGTACTGCAGATTATCTGGCCCAAAATAATAGTTTTGATTATATTCTCCCATTGTAAATAAATTCAGTTTCCACCACGATTTTAGATTAAAATTTTTCGAAAGATTTGCTCCAAAAGCTTCTCCATTTTTGATGTTTGTAAAATGATAAACTGTTTCGAAAGTTTCAGGATTTTGAATAGAAATTTCCATCGTTGGATTTTTCTCGTATCGATAATAGGCTTCAAAATTCCAATCTTTCAAAGTGTAAGATAAACTCAAATTGTGGATAATCGTAGAAATCGCATTGGCATCGCCCTGAAAATAAGAAAACAGATTGTAATATGATTTTGAAGGATTCAAGAAATTATAATCTGGTCGATCAATTCTTTTTCCATAATTCAAACCAATTTGTCCAGCATTTTCAAAATTATATAGTACATATAAAGTTGGAAAAAGATCGGTATTTGTTCGTTTATTTTGGCTAATTGGATTATCAGAAATCGTATTTATAAGAGCTGTTTCAGATCTCAAACCAGCTTTTGCTTCCCATTTTTTCCATTTGTAATTTCCAGAAATATACAACGCAAAAATCTGTTCTTTGTAATCAAAAATATTACTTTTTTCGGGTTGATATTCGATTTGATTTTGAATCGACTCAAAGAAATCTAAATCATTATCATTCTTCACAAAACTATATTTCGCTCCAGCTTCCAAACCATAATTTTCTTCGATCAAACTATAATCAATTTGTGTAGAAAATAGATTCAATTTTTGAAGTGCCGCGCTCAAAAAACGATTTTCTTCATAAGGTTTATCCTTGAAATTCAATTTTGTTAAAACATCTTGATTTTCTTTGTAATAACGATGACTAAAATTGTTGCTCCATGTCAAATTATGTTGCCCGAATTTTTTATCATAAACCAAATACGTATTAAAATTATTCGAAGCTTCGCGACGATGATTTTGTGTTTTGTAAAATGATTCAAGTTGATTATTTGTTGTATTGTAAATATTCGTCGGAACGTTATAATTTCCAATTGATGCAGGATTTCTTGAACCATTTATTCCAAACTGAAAATTCTGTAAACTATCGATTGAATATTGAGAAGCAAAGTTGTAAATATGTTGTTGTTTCGCGACTGTTCGGCGAATCATGTCACTTTCCCAGCGGGTTTGATCTTTTTCATAAATTGTTACATCAAAATTCTTGCGAATATATTTTCCATTCACAAAATAATAACTTCCTGTCAATTGCCATTTTTCTGTGTTGTAAGATTGCGAAGTTCCCAACATTCCTTTGCTATAAATCGATTGATGATAGCGTGTCGCAATTTGTCCTTTGTAACCAGAAAGTACATTTTTCTTCATTTTAATGTTAATAATCGCACTTCCCGAAGCCTCATATTTTGCAGGCGGATTGGTAATGACTTCAACCGAAGAAACTGTGGCACCATCTGTATTTTCTAACAATTGTTTCAAATCATCTTGGGACATTAGTGTTTTTTTATCATTTATAGTAACCAAAATTTGTATATTTCCTCTTACACTTAATTGATCATTTTTTAGAAGAACATTTGGTGTATTTTTTACGATGTCCCAAGCACTTAAATTTTGCAAAGGCGTATTTTCGACATTAAATTCTATTCGATCAATTTTTCGTTTCAATAAAGGTTTTTGACCAGAAATAACAACGTCTTTTAAGTTAATTGTTTCATCTTTTTGAAGCGTGATAATCAAAGAATTTTCTGAGTTAGCTTGATATGTTTTTTCAAGTTCTTGGTAACCAAATTCTTTAATATAAATTGTAAATGATTGTGCTTGATGAAGCTCAAAATTAAATTCACCATTTTCATTCGATTCAGTTACAATCGGATCTTGTGAAGGAATTTCAACTTCAATAGAACTGTTTTTGATTGGTTGATTTTGTTCATCTATAATTTTTCCAGAAATAATTTGTGCAAAAATTAAATTAGGAAGTAATAAAAAAAAGGTCATTACTATTTTCATCGTTCAGATTTTTAACAAATCTCTTTCAAGTTTCGATTTTACTTGGTTAATGAACGGTTAACGATGAGTTAATGTGTAATTTATGTGCGAAAACAATGTATTTTTGAATTGATGGAAAGCTTATGAAATTATCTAAAAAACATTATACATTTATTTTCTCTTTTGCATTGATTGTTTTGGTTGCATTGCAAGGGTATTATATCTATAATTCGTATCGATTGATTGAGAAAGATTTGAAAAAAGAGGCTCAAGCAATTGGAGTTAAAGTGATGAATTTTATGTCAAAATATGAAACAGATTCTAATGATGATAAGATTTTAGATTATTTCAAAAAACTGAATCATGATGAAAAAAAACAGTTTGATGAATTACAAATAATTCGAACGAAAGTAGATTATAATTATGAGATTTATACGCCAATTGTAGATTCTCTATTAGACGTTTATTCTAAGGAAAATAATTTTGAAATAGCGCTTCGTACAGATGTTTATTCGGTTTATGATGAATTGAATCATAAAGAATTATTGCCAAAGAAAAAGTATGTGATTTACGAAACGACAAATAAAATTGCGAAACCAACTAATATTAATCAAAGTGTTTGGTCATCGGATGATATTAGTAATCAAACAGATTCTGATTTAGGAATTAATAAAAATGAACGTCATAAATATAAAATTAGAGGAAAGACAGATTTTGAATTACTGAATTTGAAATTTTTAATTCTCAAGAAAATTATTCCTTTAATCATTGTGAGTTTGTTGATTGTTGGATTAATTGTCTTTTTGTATTGGAAAAGTCTTAAAAATTTATCGAAACAAGAAGAAAAAATCAATCAATTACATTTGACAATAGACTCTATTGCGCATGAATTGAATACGCCAATTACGACGATGAAATTTGCTTTGCATCAAGTTCAACATCCAGAAACGCAACAAATGATGAACAGACAAATTAATCGTTTGGAGCAAACTGTTGATTCTATTTTTGTAAAAAATGACGAAAATTCTGAATTGTTAGATGAGGTTATTTTGAATGAAATTATCCAAAAGATTCAACTTCAATATCCAGAAATTAAACTTATTAATCAAAGTATTTTCGAGAAAAATAATGTACTGAAAACAAACGATTTTAAACAAATTGCTCAGAATTTAATTGAAAATTCAGTCAAATATGGAGCTACTGAAATTGTATTAGATTTTAAATTTCAAAAAAAAATAACATTGAATTTTTCGGATAATGGAATTGGAATTCCAACCAATGATTTGCCTCTTATTTTTGATAAATATTATCGTGTGAATCGTTCTATTAACCAAAATGTAAGCGGTTTGGGTGTTGGATTATTTTTGGTCAAGAATACAATCGAACGATATTTAGGAACAATTAACGTTCAGAATAATAAAGACAAAGGTGTTCAATTTTTAATCATTTTGTCGAATGAAAACTAAATTAATTTTAGTAGAAGATGATCAAGATTTGGGAACTGTTCTCAAACAATATCTTGAATTTTCTGATTTTGAAGTGACTTGGTTTGATCATCCACAAAAACTATTGAAGGAAATAGAATCGTTGGAATCAGCTCAATTAATCATTTTTGATGTCATGTTACCCGAAATTGATGGTTTTTCTTTGGCGAAAAAATTAGCCGAAACCATTACAATCCCATATTTGTTTTTGACTGCTAAGGCGCAAAGTTTTGATCGTGTTTTAGGGTTGAAATTAGGTGCAGATGATTATATCACAAAACCTTGCGATCCTGAAGAATTGGTCTTGCGAATAAAAAATATTTTGAAGCGAAATCAACCTGTTTTAGAAGAATTGATCAAAATTGGAGCTTATGTTTTTCTTCCAAATCAATTGCAATTATCTTATCAAGAAGAAAAATTTCAGTTAACAGAAAAAGAAGCAGAATTGTTGAGTTTCTTGATTCAGAATAATCAAAAATTAGTGAGTCGTAAAGAGATTTTAGAAAAAATTTGGGGCGAAAACGATTATTTTATGGGTAGAAGTTTGGATGTTTTTATGACACGTTTGCGCAAATATTTTCAGAACGATGAAACCATAAAATTTGAATCTGTTCGTGGAATTGGTTTTAAAATTAATTTTCCACTCTAAAAAAATAAAGCTGAACAGAAGTCCAGCTTTAATAACAAACAATTGAATTCTAAATTCAGTAAAGGGAACCGAATTTTATAAATGGATTTTTATATTCCTTGAGCAATCATAGCATCGGCAACTTTTACGAAACCAGCTATATTAGCGCCTTTGTAATAATTTATATTTTCTTGAAATTCACCTTTTCCATATTTTTTACATTGGTGATGAATTTTTATCATAATTTCTTTTAATCGATAATCTACTTTTTCTCTGTTCCAATTTTGACGGATCGAATTTTGAGACATTTCCAATCCAGAAGTTGCAACACCACCAGCATTCGCAGCTTTTCCAGGACCGTATAAAATTTGATGATCCAAAAAATAATGAACCGCTTCGGGAGTTGTTGGCATATTAGCACCTTCGGCAACCAATTTGCAACCATTGAGATGTAAAGTTTGCGCATCTTGTAAATCCAATTCGTTTTGTGTTGCACATGGCAAAGCTATATCACAAGGAACTTTCCAAGGATTTTGGTCGGAGAAAAAATTAGCGTTTGGATAATAATCAACATACTTTGAAATTCTATCGTAATCATCATTCTTAATTTTGAAAATGACATTTAGTTTTTCTGTATCAAAACCGTCTTCATCATAAATATATCCAGAAGAATCAGAAAGTGTAACCACTTTTGCGCCTAATTCCAGAGACTTTTCAGCAGCATATTGTGCAACATTTCCAGAGCCAGAAATAGAAACTGTTTTTCCTTTTAAGGTTTCTTTTTTTTCGGCTAACATACATTCTACAAAATATAATAAGCCGTAACCAGTAGCTTCAGGACGAATCAAAGAACCGCCATATTCTAATCCTTTTCCAGTTAAAACACCTGTAAATTCGTTTCGCATTCGTTTGTATTGACCGAATAAATAACCTATTTCTCGCCCTCCAACGCCAATATCACCAGCAGGAACATCGACATCTGCGCCAATATGACGAGATAATTCGCTCATAAAAGATTGGCAGAAGCGCATAATTTCCATGTCCGATTTTCCTTTTGGATCAAAATCAGAACCACCTTTTCCGCCACCCATAGGTAAAGTTGTCAAGCTATTTTTAAAAACTTGTTCAAAAGCTAAGAATTTAAGAATAGAAAGATTAACAGATGGATGAAAGCGCAAACCACCTTTATAAGGACCAATCGCAGAATTCATTTGTACACGATAACCTTTGTTGATTTGGATTTCGCCTTTATCATCAACCCAAGTTACTCTAAACTGAATAATACGTTCTGGTTCTGCAATTCTTTCAAGAATTTTGAACTTTTTGTATTTAGGGTTTTCTTCTACAAATGGTAAAATGGTTTCGGAAACTTCTTCAACTGCTTGTAAAAATTCTTTTTCGTTAGGGTTTTTTGATTTAATTCTTTGAATGAATTTTTCTGAGTAAAATAAAGTATCCATGTTATTTGTGTTTGAATATTGATAAAATTACAATCAATAATAAAAAAAACAACATATTTCTTAAAGTAAACTTTTGATATTTATGAAGTTGATAATTTTGACTGCTCAGAATCTTTAGGTTGATAATTTTTGAAACAAAAAAAGCAGGAAAATTTCCTGCTTAATAAATTTTGTATTTTTATTCAGTTTAAGACAAGACTTATTTTTTGAAAAATCCACCCAATAAACTCATGGCATCTCCAATTCCTAATTGTCCATCACCATCCTGATCTAACAATTTTTCGAAACCTCCTAAATTTACTCCGCTTTGGTTTGTTTGAGTTGTAGAACCACCAACTAAACCGCCTAATAATCCAGCAATCCCATTTGAATCTAATCCAGCAGATTGTTTTTGTTTACCCAAATAGCCCATTACAATTGGCGCAACTAACGCTAAAATTTGAGTAACTTGTTCTGTATTCAATCCAGATTGTTGAGAAATTGCAGATTCTACATTTTGTTGTTTATTTCCTAAAACGTGACCTAAAATTCCTAATCCATCTTGTTGGTTTCCTCCTTGACCTAAAAATCCAGAAAGATTATCCAAAATACACCCGTCATGTTGATTCAAAGCATTCGAAATTCCTTCAGCACCTCCGCTTTGAGCATTTTTATTTAAAGCAGACAATAAAAAAGGTACAGCTGCTGCAACAGCAATTTGAGCTTGTGATTCATTAATCCCTAATTGTTTTGCAGCAGAAGCAAAAATTTGTTGTCCCATTGCACCTTGAATTAAATTAGTAAAGTCCATAAGTTTATATTATTTACTCAAATATACTATTTTTAACAGATTAATTCAGATTAATATTAAGAGTCCTACAAAGTATTTCTATTTTTGTACAATCAATTTTGTAAATGAAACAAATAAATCTTTTTTTAGTAATCATTATTGCGGTTTTGGCTTTATTACCAATCGTTTTACCGAATCGTTTCGACGAAGAAATGCAATATGAATTTGATGCACCTGTTGGTTTGGTGTACGACGAATTTTATAATCTTCGTCAATTCTCGAAATGGCAACAATTTACAGCTTCGGATTCTTTGACAATCAAGAAATTTTCGAATACAAAAGAAGAGGACGAAAATTATATGATATGGGATTCAGAAGATGCTTCAATTGCTTCAGGAAAAGTAACGATTGAAAATTTTTCGATTAATCGTTTCGTTAATTATACGATAAAATATGATGGTTGGGAAAAATTAGATAGTTTGAATGTCAAATTTGAACAACAAGAAAATGGGAAAACAACTACAAAATTGAATTATTTAAGTCAAGAAATTCCTTATTTCTACCGCTATTTTGCTTTTTTCAAAAATCCTGAATCTAAATTTGAAAAATCTTTGGATAACCTAAATCAAAAAGTGAAAGTTAGATTAGATAAGGATCAAAAAGAAGGACGATTGAATTATGGTGAATATCGAATTGTAGAATTAGGTCGAACAAATTTATTTGCGATTCGTAAACAGTCAAGTTTAGCAGAAAAAGATATAATGGATAAAGTGGATGGCGCTTTTGAGGTGATTTATAAATCGTTAATGAATAAAGATGAAGGTGGTTTTGATTTCGATTTAGGTTTCCCATATGTCTACTTTACTGATTTTGATAAAGAAAAAGATAAGACAACATTTTTTGCTGGAATACAATTAATAGAAGATTTGCCTTTGCAAAAGGACATGAAAAAAGTAGTTGTTCCTGGTGGAGATTATTTGTTGACATTGCATTTAGGACCTCGTTCTAAGCGTGCGCAAACAATCGAAAAAATGAAGAATTATGCAAAATCTAAAAAACTACAACTGGATACAAAACAATTAGAAATTATGTTAAACGATCCGAAGGAAACAGATAGTTTAAAACTAATTTCTCGAATTTATATTCCAATTAAAAAATAATAAATACTTAAGAATTAACAATTTTTAAAGTACACTTAGCCACAGTAATGTGGCTTTTTTTGTATTTTTGCAACTTCTTACAAACGAACATGGACAAAGATTTTATTGAAGTTTACGGTGCACGTGAACATAATCTAAAAAATATTGATGTAAAGATTCCTCGAAACGAGCTTGTGGTAATCACGGGTTTAAGTGGAAGTGGGAAATCTTCGTTGGCTTTTGATACGATTTATGCAGAAGGACAACGTCGTTATATCGAAACTTTTTCGGTTTATGCACGTCAATTTTTGGGAGGTTTAGAACGTCCAGATGTTGATAAAATTGATGGTTTGTCGCCTGTTATTGCAATTGAGCAAAAAACGACCAATAAAAATCCACGTTCTACTGTTGGTACAATTACAGAAATATATGACTTTCTTCGTTTGTTGTATGCGCGTGCTTCTACCGCTTTTTCAGTCGAAACAAACGAACAAATGGTTGCTTATACAGAAGAGCAAATCATTGAGTTGATTCGAACACAATACAGCGAGAAGAAAATTGCGATTTTAGCGCCAATTGTACGTTCAAGAAAAGGTCATTATCGAGAGGTTTTTGTGACATATTCTAAAAAAGGTTTTCTTGAAATGCGCATTGATGGTGAGTTGAAAGATATTGCACCAGGAATGATGTTAGATCGTTACAAAACGCATGATATCGAATTGATGGTGGATAAAATGTTGCTGAATGATAAGGTGAACGATCAACGTTTGCGTTCAAGTATTGATCATGCAATGCAGCAAGGAAACGGAATTACGATGATTTTGGATTATGAAACCAATGAAACCAAATTCTTTTCTCGCTCGTTGATGTGTCCGTCGACAGGAATGTCATATGCATTGCCAGAACCGAATACATTTTCGTTCAATTCGCCAAAAGGAGCTTGTCCAACTTGTACAGGTCTAGGTGAGTTGAAAGTGGTTAATCACGAAAAATTATTTCAAGATAGCGAAAAATCGTTGTTTGATAATTTGGAAGAATTATTTGAAGCGTTAAAATCATCTTCTCGAATAGAAAAACAATTGGAAGCGATTTTTGTCAAACATAATATAGACCAGAAAGTAGCGTTCAAAAAACTTCCTCAAGCATTGATTGATGATGTAATGAATGGTTTGAAAGAAACATTGAATGTTGATCTTAAGTTTGCATCAGTCAAAAAAACATATAAAATTGATTTTGAAGGATTGAATGAATTTCTTTCTGAAATTATGGAAGATAAAAATAATCCGTCTTCAAGTTCGATTAACAAAAAGTTTGGAAAGAAAGTTATTTGTCCAACTTGCGAAGGAAAACGTCTTAAAAAAGAATCGCTTTTCTTCCGAATTGACAATAAAAATATTGGTGAAGTTGCGGAAATGGACCTTCAATCGTTGCAAAAATGGATTGAAAACGCACCAGTTTCGATGACGTCGAACCAACAACAAATTGCGCATGAGATTCTGAAAGAAATTTATACACGTTTATCTTTTTTATTAGATGTAGGATTAGATTATTTGAGCCTTAATCGTTCTTCTAGAACACTTTCTGGAGGCGAGGCGCAGCGAATTCGTTTGGCAACGCAAATTGGTTCTCAATTGGTGAATGTTTTGTATATTTTAGATGAGCCAAGTATTGGTTTGCATCAACGCGATAATGTCAGATTGATAGATTCGTTAAAGAAATTACGCGATATCGGAAATTCGGTTTTGGTTGTAGAACACGACAAAGACATGATCTTGGAATCGGATTATGTGGTTGATGTTGGACCAAAAGCAGGAAAAAATGGTGGTCAAATCGTTTGGGAAGGCGAGCCAGAACAAATGTTAAAATCAAATACATTAACATCAAAATACTTAAACAATCAGTTGCAAATCGAAGTTCCAAAAGAACGTCGAAAAGGTAATGGGAATGAATTAAAACTTTTTGGAGCATCTGGAAATAATTTAAAAAATGTCAATCTTACCATTCCTTTAGGAGAATTGGTTGTAGTTTCAGGAGTTTCAGGTTCTGGAAAATCAACGTTGATTAATGAAACATTGTACAGAATTCTGAATCAACATTTCTTTAGAGCAGAAAAAGATCCAATGCCTTACAAAAAAATTGAAGGTTTAGAGCATTTGGATAAAGTAATCGAAGTGGATCAATCCCCAATTGGTCGTACGCCTCGTTCTAATCCTGCGACTTATACAGGAATTTTCTCTGATATTCGTACGTTGTTTACAAATTTACCTGAAGCCAAAATTAGAGGTTACAAACCTGGACGTTTTTCGTTTAATGTAAAAGGTGGACGTTGCGAAACTTGTCAAGGAGCTGGTTTACGTGTGATTGAAATGAATTTTTTACCTGATATTCATGTCGAATGCGAAACATGTAATGGTAAACGTTTTAATCGTGAGACGTTGGAGGTTCGTTACAAAGGAAAATCGATTTCGGATGTGTTAGAAATGACGGTTAATGAAGCGGTAGAATTCTTTGAAGCGATTCCGAAAATATATCGTTATGTCAAAATGTTGCAAGATGTAGGTTTGGGGTACATCACGCTTGGTCAGCAGTCGACAACATTGAGTGGAGGAGAGGCGCAACGTGTGAAATTAGCAACAGAATTGGCAAAAAAACAGACAGGAAAAACAATTTATATTTTAGATGAACCGACAACAGGTTTGCATTTTGAAGATGTAAATGTGTTGATGAAAGTGATTAATAAAATTGTGGAATTTGGAAATACGGTTATCATCATCGAGCATAACTTAGATGTGATAAAGTTGGCTGATTATGTGATTGATATTGGTCCTGATGGTGGAGGTAAAGGAGGTAAAATTGTCGCCGAAGGAACACCAGAAGAAATTGCTAAAAATTCTAAAAGTGTGACAGGAAAATTTTTAAAAGACGAATTGATGTAACGTCCTGAAAAAATGATACAGGATTAGACCAATAAAATTTTATTTTAAACAGTACATATATTCGTATTTGTACTGTTTTTCTTTTTGTACGATTTTGGTATTAA
>NZ_DEVJ01000065.1:0-7086 GCF_002362875.1 Empedobacter sp. UBA3239
TTTCGTATCTAAGACGTAATGACGCTATGATTGACGTTCCAAATGAATTATCTGATGTCTTTATCAGTCTAATTGATCAATAATTTTTAAGAAAAAAACCTTCATTTTATTATTAAAAATGAAGGTTTTTATAATTCGTTATATATCTACTAAGTCTTCGATACAACATTTTACAAACGTCACTCTAACTCACGAAACTTGACGGTTTGTTATTTTTTATTGAAATATAGATTTAGATTTAACTTTAAGTTAATCACCCTTTTTTATCTTCGATGTTAATTTGCAAAAAACAATAACGCCACGACAAAGCAAATTATCACATGAAAACAAGAAACATTTTTAAAACAAGTCTATTGTGTATCATCTTTTGGGCTGGAAATTTAACCGCTCAAGAAAAATACGAAACGCCAAAACTAGATCATCAAAATTCATGGTCTATTATTATGATACCAGATATTCAGAACTACACTAAATTTAGTCAAAATCAGCCTATTCTAGAGTTAATGACGAAATGGGTCGAGAATAATATCGATCATTTAAATATCAAGATGGTAATGTGTGTTGGTGACTTGGTTGAGCAAAATGAAATCATCAATAATGGACATGATGGAAATCAGACGGCACAAAAACAATGGGAAGCTGCTGCCAAAGCGTTTAGTTATTTAGATGGTAAAGTTCCTTATATTACAGCAACAGGAAATCACGATTACACCATTAATCGTGAAGGAAAACGTTGGACTCGCCTAGATGAATTCTTTCCTATTGATAAAAATTTTTTGAATAGAAAGACGATTGTACAAAATGGTGTGGACGAAAATGAAAAAGCTACACTAGCCAATTCAGCATTCGAATTAAAAAATTTAAATGGTAAAGATTTTTTATTCTTAACTTTAGAGTATGCGCCAACAAATAATACAATCGATTGGGCAAATAAGATTGTAAAACTAGAGCAATATAAAAATCACCAAATTGTTATGATGACACATGCTTATTTGGGTAGAGATGACAAACGATTGGCTAAAGATGAAACCTGGATTATTTTTGAGCCTTATTCTATCAACAATAAAATTCAGAAATCAGAACGTATCAAATTACCTAATTCAAATAATGGAGAACAAATTTGGCAAAAATTAGTTAAGTCAACCTCGAATATGCAATTAGTTTTATCAGGTCATATTTCTGGAGAAGGTTACAAACAAGATAAAAATGAAGCTGGTAAATCTGTACATCAAATTTTATTCGATGCCCAATCTATGGGGGGAGGTCACAATGGAAATGGTGGCGATGGATGGTTAAGAATCTTAGAATTCTATCCTGACAATAAAACGATTAAAATAAAAACTTTTTCGCCTTTATTTGGAATTTCTCCTACTACTCAAGAACACGCCTGGAAAAAAGATCAACGAAACGAATACGTCATAACATTGGATTAAGTATAAGCATCAAAAATAATTTTAAAAAGGTAGAGAAATCTACCTTTTTAGCTTTAAATAATGATTATTAGTGAATTTTTAAAATTATCAATAAAGATTTAACGATTATTTCAAAATATTAACAATTACTTAAAAAACGGTTAAACTTCAATTAATACGCTTTTACAATAAACATTATAATTTCGCGCCAAACTAATAAGACACATGAAACGATTAACTATTCCACTACTCTTATTTGGTGGACTTATTTCATTACAAGCGAAAAATACCTCTCATTACAACCTACATTCAAATCATTCGCAGCAATTTGCTCTAATTGGTGACTTTCCAATAAAAATTGTAGACGAAAATGGATTCGGCATAGCCGATGTACAAGTTTATGTCAAAGAATTAAATCAATCATTTTACACTGATATAAATGGAGATTTAAATCTTGAAACTGAATTAGCTGAATTAACTTTGAATATTAATTTCGATGGGTATACCAGCCTAGAACAAAAATTTTCAACAACTTCACCTATTCAAATTGCACTCCAACCCCAGCAAACAAATTCATTAGAAGAAGTTGTCGTAATTGGATACGGTACTGCAAAGAAAAAAGATTTAACAGGATCTATTTCTGATGTAAAAGGTGAAGAAATTGCAAAACGAAATGTAACAAATGTATCTCAAGCATTACAAGGTTCTATGCCAGGGTTAATGGTAACAAGAAGTAGTGGTTCGCCAAATGCTTCAGCTACAATTGTTGTACGTGGTATTACTTCAATTGGAGATACTTCACCTCTAGTTATCGTAGATGGTGTTCCTGTTAAAAGTATTGATGATGTTAATGCAAATGATATAGAAGATGTAACAGTCCTTAAAGATGCTGCTTCTGCTTCAATTTATGGTGCCCGAGCAGCTTCTGGTGTAATTTTGATTACAACCAAACGTGCTGCAAAAGGTAAAACCAATATTGAGTACCAAAATGCAATGACTTGGATTACCCCTACAACTTTTCCTACAACAGTTGGTGCAAAACGATACATGGAAATGATGAATGAGTTTGCTTGGAATGATACAGGAAATGCTAAAGGTTCTGAACATTCAATCTATGCACAAGAAACCATCGATAATTATAATAACTTAAACCTAAAAGACCCTAATAGTTATCCTTTAACAGACTGGAAAAAAATATTGCTAAAAAATAGTGCCTTCAAAGAAAGTCATGCCATTTCATTAACATCTGGAAATGAGAAATCGACTACTCGTGCATCTATTAGCTATGATAATATGGGTGAAATTTATGCTAATCAACATTACAAACGTTTGATGGCACGCGTAAACAATACTTACAAGGTATCAAATAAGCTAACTGCAGATTTTGATATGAGTTATGTCTACTCGAAAGAAGAAAGTCCAAATATTAATCCTATTTGGGAAGCAATCCGTTTTGCTCCTATTTATGCAGCTTTTTGGGAAGATGGGCGCATTGGAGATGGAAAAACCGGTTCTAACGCCTATGCTAAACTGCATTATGGTGGCACAGATGACACATGGAAAGACATAATGAATGGGCGTGTTGCATTACATTACGAACCATTGAAAGGCTTAAAATTTTCTGCTATCGTTGCACCAAATGTCAGTTTTAATAAACGTAAAAAATTCGTAAAACAAATCCCTTATTATTCACCAGAAGATCCAAACGTATTTATGGGATACATGGGAGGTTTTGCATCAACTAATTTAGCAGAATATCGTACAGATGAAGTTGCTTTAACAAAACAATTTTTAGCAAATTATCAGAAACATTTCGGAAAACATTCTTTAAATGCTTTAATCGGATACGAAGATTTTTATACAAAAAATGAACTTGTAAAAGCAACTGGTGATTATTTCGAACTAATGGATTTTCCTTATTTAGATTTAGCGCCAACAGATTACCAACAAGCAAGCGGAAGTGCATACGAAACATCATATCGTTCTTATTTTGGACGTATAATGTATGATTATGCAAACAAATATTTTATACAAGCAAATATTCGTTACGATGGTTCTTCTCGTTTTCATCCTGACCACCGATGGGGTGCTTTCCCTTCTATTTCGGCTGGATGGGCAATATCTGAAGAAAGTTTCTTAAAAGATGTCGATTTCCTTTCATACCTGAAAGTTCGTGCTTCTTGGGGGCAACTAGGAAATGAGCGTATTGGATATTATCCCTATCAATCATCTATCAACTTCTCTAATGCTTTATTTTATATGGGAGGTCAGGTAGTTTCAGGAACAACTGCTGCCCAAGTTAATTATGCGATCAATGATATCACTTGGGAAGTAACAGAAACCAAAAATATTGGTTTAGACGCACAATTCTTTAAAAATAGATTGAATGTAACATTTGATTATTACAAGAAACAAACCTCTGATATGTTGTTAGAATTAGAAATTCCTGATTATATAGGTTTCGAAAATCCACAACAAAATACAGGTTCAATGTATACAAAAGGCTGGGATTTCTCCGTTTCTTGGCGTGATAAAATTAACAATTTGAAATATGGTATTGCCTTAAATATTTCAGATTCAAAATCAGTTATGGGAGATCTAGGAGGAATTGTATTTGATAGTGCTAAGGCAATTATGGCAGGTGGCCAATACAAAGAATGGTATGGATACATAGCTGAAGGTATATATCAAACTCAAGATGAAATTACAAATTCTGCGACATTAAACAAAAATGTAAAACCTGGTGATATACGATACAAAGATATTAGTGGACCAGATGGTGTTCCTGATGGAATTATTTCACCAGAATACGATCGTCAATTATTAGGAGGATCTTTACCACGTTATTTATTTGGTGGAACAATCGATATGAACTACAAAGGTTGGGATTTTGCTATGACCGTTCAAGGTGTAGGTAAACAAAATGCATATTTAACTCCAGAATTAATGAAACCTTTCCAAAGTGCTTGGACAAATCCTTCTGGTATCATCGACGGAAATTATTGGAGCGTTTACAATACACCAGAAGAAAATTTAAAAGCAAAATATCCTCGCTTATCTAACGTGGGTGCAGAAAATAACAATTATGAAACATCTACTTTTTGGATGACGAAAGGAGCTTATTTCCGATTGAAAAATATCACACTTGGGTACACTTTACCTTCAACATTAACAGACAAAATAGGTGTTGCAAGTTTACGCGTATTTGCCTCTGGAAATGATTTATTCTCAATCGATAATTTCCCAAAAGGATGGGACCCTGAAGTAAATTACAATACATACATCAGCCGTTCATTCACTTTAGGTTTATCTCTAAAATTCTAACATCATGAAAAAAATTATAATCGCATTATCTATAATTGCTTCTTTTAGCTCTTGTACCGATTTAGACCTAAACCCTTTATCAGAAGGATCAAGTGAAAATTGGTACTCAAACGAAAGTGAAATCAATCTATCTTTAAACGATTTATACCGTCAATATGCTTGGGACATAGAAATTAATTGGCGTGCAGAACGCATGTCTGATAACTGGTCGCAAAGACAAACCATGAATGATTATGCTGCTGGAGCAATTACATCTAATTGGAGTGTGGCAGAATTAAATTGGGAAAGTTTATACAAAGCAGTTTCTCGCGCAAATACAATTCTCGAAAATCTAAAAAAAGCGGATAATACTGTTTCAGCAGAAAAGAAATTACAATTCGAAGCAGAAGCTCGTTTTATGCGTGCCAATGCTTATGGTAGATTAGCATTTCTTTGGGGTGATGTTCCTTTTTATACCAATACCCTAAGCATTGAAGATGCTTTCAAATTAGGAAGAACAGATAAAAAAGTTGTCATCAAACAAGTGTACGATGATTTAGATTTTGCAGCGAAAAATTTACCAAAATCTTATGCAGCTAATCAACTTTCTCGTGCCACAAAAGGTGCCGCTTTAGCATTTAAAACTCGATATGCATTGTATTTTAAAGATTATTCTTTAGCAAAAGAAGCAGCTAAAGCATGTATGGAGCTAAATCAATATTCGTTATATCCAGATTTTGGTGAGTACTTCAAATCAAGTACACGTAATGCTACAGAAACAATTTTCGCAATTCCTCGTTCAACAGAGTTAGGTGAAGAATTAAGTGTGAAGAACTTCATTCCGCGCACTGCAGGAGGGTCTGCTGTTGCTCAACCTTCATGGGATTTGTTCTTTTCTTTTTATGCTTCTGATGGTAAACCCATTGACGAATCGCCTTTATTTGACCCCAAAAAACCATTCGAAAATAGAGATCCTCGTTTAAAAGAAACAATTGTCGAATTTGGTTCAGAGTTTTTAGGTTACATTTATGATCCAAATCCTTATGCAACAACTGTTCTCAATACATCGACTGGTTCTATGGTTAAAAATAATGACACTCGTGCCGTTGATACCTACGCATCTTATAATGGACTTTCATTAAAAAAAGGAGTTGATGCTGATTGGTCAGATGACTACAATGCTGATACAGATATTATTATCATGCGTTATGCTGATATATTATTAATGTATGCTGAAGCTAAAATAGAATTAAATGAATTAGACCAATCTGTTGCAGATGCAATTAATTTAGTTCGCAAACGTGCCTATAAAGATGCAGGAGCATACCCAATTGTTACAGTCTCAAATCAAACTGAATTAAGAAAAATTGTTCGTGCAGAAAGACGTATGGAATTTGCATGGGAAAACCGACGTTTAGATGATTTAATTCGATGGGAATTAGCAGATGAAGCCTTAACAATTGATAATTACGGATTCTTAGATCCAGCAGCCTTAAAATCAAAAATTGTAGACAAAGGATTATGGGTTTTCCCTTCTACACCTCAAATTGATGATAATGGCTTAGTTGATCTAAAACCAATGTTCAATAAAGGTCAAATCAAAAAATTAGCCACACGTAATTTCAATTCTCGTCAATATTTATGGCCTATACCATATAAAGAAATATCAATTAATCCAAATATTAAACAAAATCCTGGTTATTAATAACTATAAAGCATCTATTTCTTCTGAATAGATGCTTTTTTATTGGCATTTCACGAAATCATAATCCTACATTCTCAAGAGGGAAATATTGGAAAGTCCATTTCAAAAGGAAAAGTCATTGATCAGTTATTTGTATTGGGTGAGAAAGCAGGAATGATAGAGAAATCGATAGTAAAAGTCATTCAAAATCTAACTTCTAAAGAAGAAGAAGTAAAAGACTTAATTTCAAAATCTTATTTATCTGAAAAGTTGAAACGTAATTATTTGCAAAGTTATCAGCGAAGGTTAAAACGATTAAATTTAGAGTTAAGAAAGTAAAGGATAAATAAATGTCCGTTATTCTACACAAATTATAAGTTTTTGTATGAAATAACGGACGTTATTATCAATCTAATAAAGAATTAATCTGATTTCCAATCTCCTCTTGCCAAGTTTTAATATCCGTTGATGTTGCAATTTGCATTATGCTACATTCTTTATCAGACATTTCTAAATGATTTTCAGAACTAAAGTAATTTCCTTTCTGAATTGAATGCTGGTCAGAAGGATAGACAAGTGCTACTTTCTTAGCTTGATAAAATCGATGATATACATACATCTGACGAAGATCTTCAGGCGATGGATTGTAACCGTTAAGATTCTTCCATTTCGTATCTAAGACGTAAT
>NZ_DEVJ01000053.1:0-12915 GCF_002362875.1 Empedobacter sp. UBA3239
TTTTTTCAGGACGTTACAAATCAAAAATTAACAATTTTCGATTACACTTTTTACCACGCGAATTACATTTGGCATTGCTGTGTTTGCTGCATTTAATACATCTTCGTGCGAAACATCAAATGAAATTTCTGGTCCTCCTAAATCAGTAATAATAGATAAACAGAAAACGCGCATATCCATGTGACGAGCAACAATAACTTCAGGAACTGTACTCATCCCAACACAATCTCCACCAATAAAACGTACCAATCCGTATTCTGATGGCGTTTCAAAAGTTGGTCCTTGTAATCCTACATAAACTCCTTGATGAACAAAAATATCATTCGCTTTTGCAAATTCTGCTGCTTCGTTCAACATTTCTCTGTCATATGCTTTTGACATATCCACAAAACGAGGTCCTAATTCGTCGATATTTTTTCCACGTAAAGGATGTTCTGGCATCATATTGATATGATCTTTTACCAAACAAATATCTCCAACACTAAAACTTGGGTTAACACCTCCAGAAGCATTCGATAAAACAACTTTCTTAATTCCTAATCCATTGAAAACACGCATTGGGAACGTTACTTCTTCCATCGAATATCCTTCGTAATAATGAAAACGACCAGCCATCATCAAAACTTTTTTTCCTAAAATAGTTCCGTATACTAAATGACCTTTGTGCCCTTCTACTGTTACTTGAGGAAAGTTTGGTATATCTTTGTAGCTAATAACAACTTTATTTTCTACTTCGTCTTCTAATTTTCCTAATCCAGACCCTAACACAATTACAAATTCTGGTTGATCTGGCAATAAATTATTGATGTACTTTACAGCCTCATTAATTCTGTCCAACATACTCTAAAACAGTTTGATTAAATTTTTCTTTATCGTTAATATCGATACTAATCGGAATGTAGTATAAATCGTCTTTTATCATGGATTCTTCCATCAAACGCATATAATCTTTCTCTGTTGTCATGATAATTTTATCAAAACGTTTTCTACCTTCCGTATCTTCGTATCGTTTGTAAATATACTCAATTTCTGATTGACTAAAATTATGATGATCTGGATATTCTAAATGCAAGACATTTGCAAAGTTTTCTTCCGCAAATTTTACCAAACCATCTGTTTTTGCAATTCCTGTAACTAAAATAACATTCAGATTTTTCCAAGTCGATTTCTCAACATTATCCAATTTCCCAATCAATTTGTTATCATAAACAATTTTCGAGAAAAATAATTGCTGATGAGATCTTAACTTAATCTTTTTCGAAATTTCTTTGTGCTTTTCTTCAGATATTCTGTCTGGACATTTCGTTACAATAACAATATCTGCACGACGAACTCCACTTCTACTCTCTCTCAAATCACCTGCTGGCAATAAAAAATCTTTGTAATATGGATTATTGTAATCAGTCAACAAAATATTGAAACCAGCTTTTATCCCACGATGTTGATAGGCATCATCTAACAAAATTGCTTCTGCATTGTAATGATCAATTAATTTTTGCGCACCAAAAGCTCTGTCTTCGCAAACCGCAATCAAAATTCTGTTCTTGAAACGTTGAAAAAACTGCATTGGTTCATCTCCAATATCATAAACTTTGGATGAATAATTTGCAATCAAAAAACCTTTTGTTTTTCGTCCATATCCTCTACTCAATGTTGCAATTAATTTTTCGTCTTTCAACAAATCAATTAAATACATAATATGAGGTGACTTTCCCGTTCCACCAACGGACAGGTTTCCAACATTAACAATTGGAATTTTGAAGGATGAAGAACGCATCATTCCTATATTGTAAAACAGATTTCGAACCGAAGTTCCAATCCAATATAAACCAGAAAATGGAAGTAAAAATCTACGCCAATTCATTTTTATTTTTAATATTAAGCGAAAATACTATTTTCAATTTTAATTCTAAAAAAAGAAACACTTCATTTCTTTATTCAGCGAAAAAAAACCTATTCTATCGGAACAGGTTTTTAATTATTTATTAATCGTATAATTTATTCAATTCGTTGGCATAACTCGTTTTATCTTCTATCTTCCAACCATAGGTTTTTGCAAGGAAATACAAATCGCCAAGATTTTGAATTAATTGTTGATGTGCTTCTTGTTTTAGTTTGGTTTGATCAACCGTTTTTTCTACATGCTCTACTGCACGTTTCTTAATTCCGTTCAAATCATCTTTAGTAAATTTATTGAAAACACTTTGATCCATGTCATAAAAACTAACATCTGGATACACTTGGATTTCAACTGGAGGAATAGATTTGATGATAATTTTTTTATTCACCGAATCCAATTCAATATCCATTTTTTTCAAATCATACGTTGCTTGCGCTTTGGCTTTCACCAAAAGTGTCACCTTTTTATCCGCAGAAAAAATATCTGTTAAACCTGGTAATGATTTTTTTGACGTGTGATTGTATAAATCTGAATATGTTTGTTCAGCAACAATCATTTTATTCATTCGTTCGATTTGATACGCAATCACATGAGATTGTTCGCTATAGCTTTCAGATTTGAATTTATCCATGATGAAATATGTTATCATCACACCAAAAATAAAGGCTACAACGACAAGAATTATTTTCTTTAAATTATTCATTTGCATAATTTGGAGTCAGTGGCGTACCATTCACAATCTGTGCCAAATCTTCTTCTAAATAGCTAGAAACTGGAGATTCTACAATTCTACCAACTTCTTCTTTTTTATTATTATATACGATAATTGTCGGAACGTGCGTCACATTTTTATTAATTTCTTCTCCGTTGAAACTTTTCTTTTGACGATTTACACCAATCACTTTCAAACGATTTTGAGGAAATTTAATATCATCTAAAATTTTGTACAGACGCGGCAATTCACGACGAGAATCTGGACACCAAGTTCCTACAAAAACTTCCAAACGATAATTGCGTAAATCTTTTAAACCTTTCAATTTACTTCTTTCAACTTCGTATGTGTCATATTCTTGATGGTACCAATCCTTAAAATCATCTTCTTCCAACGCTTTTCTAGTGAATTCTCCCGTCAACATTTTCTTCCCATTTTCAGCTGTAATCGTACGATTCAACACTTTATTTTGAGCAAACGATTGCGTAGAAAATCCCAACATTGTAACGAGTGCAATTGCCAATATTTTTTTCATTGTATTTTTAGTTTATAGATTAAATGTATAAATAATTATGAAATGATTTGTCCATTTTCAACTTTAATTGAGCCTATTTCAAAAGTCGCTAATTGATTCAATAAAGGATAATTTTTAGTTGTTCCTTTATAAACTTGTTTTTCAGCATCAATTTCAAGATGACCAATAAATTTTCGTAAATCACCAATTTCAATAATTTTCGCGATTTGCTCTACCGAATTATTTTCTTCGTTGTATTCATCTTCAAAATAAATACCCAAATCAACAACAGAAGAATTTTCTCCATTTTGAATTTGAACATTATGAATCACAATATCCAAATATTTTTGCCCATTTTGAGGAATCGATAAATACTCATCAAACGGAAAATTTTCTTGTGTAGCTAAAGCATTCAGTCCTGCTAAAATAGCCAATGCATTGTATTTTCTTGTTGCATTTCGTTGATAATCATTTGGAAAATGTCCCGCTTCAAATAATACGCAAGGATAACCCATTTTTGTAAAATTATCTCCGGTTGACATCGGATAAAACTCTGATGTATAACGACCTACATGACCAGAAATCACTTTTTGTAATTCAGTATTCATTGCTTGAATAATTCCCATTGTTTTTTCGCGAACTTCATTTATATCTTCTTCAACATTGTAAGAAGGCGCCAAAAAAGAAAGCGTTGCAGGTTTCGCTGTTTGTCCAACATTGAAAATGGTACGTTGATCATGCAAATTGAATAAGGTTTGATAATTTCCTTTTTCTACTTGATCTAACAAAACGTGAATTTCTGTTGATTCTTTTGCTAAAAAATCACGGTTAATATCAATTCCAACCGCATTTCTGCGTGTGTTGAAATTCGCGCCATCAGGATTTAACATCGGAATAAAATCAATCGTCAATTTAGATAAAATGGTTTGAGCTAATTCAGATTTTTGTTCAAAAAAATTAATCACATCAAACATTGCACGCGTTCCAGAAGATTCGTTTCCGTGCATTTGAGACCAAATTAATAAACGTTTTTCTCCAGTTCCGAAACTTAATTTATAAATCTCATTTCCTAAAAAAGATGTTCCAATTTGTTCTTTTTGAGTTGATTTTAATGAAAAATATTGATTTAAAGCTTCAAAATTTAACCATTTCGAATTAAAACCTTCTTGTCTGAAAATTGAATATTCTTTCTCTAATTGATGAATATCAAACATATTTATTATGTTATACATTTATAATTTCTATGTTATAAATTTTGATTATCAAAATAAATAAAACTATCAATTCGAGTGAAATTCGTTTAGAATTTTGTATCGAGAATAAGGTTTTTGAAGATAAAATTCATCTTAATTCTCGATACAATTTTTAAAAATAAACTTTCTAAAAATCACTCGAATTGACGAATTTTAATCCAAAATATACAACATTATTATTTATATTAAATTGATTTCTTGAAAGTTTTGCGACGTTTGTGATTTACAGGATCATAAGCTTTCCATAAAACTTGAATACTTTCATTGTCCGCTAATTCAGGGTTTGTTTCCAAAAATTTGATCCCGTTGTTTCTAAACGTATCAAACATTGCATTAAAAATCAATGCTGTAACTCCCTTTCCTTGAAATTTTGGATCAATTCCAATCAAATAAAATTGAGCAGAATCATTATTTTTACTTGCTCGCATCAAATGCCACCAACCAAAAGGAAAAATTTTACCTTTCGCTTTTTGCATCGCTTTCGAGTAAGAAGGCATCGTAATTGCAAACGAAACCATTTTTCCTTCTTCATCAACAATACAGTTCACAAAATCTGGATTGATAAACGAAATATATTTCTTTTTGTAATATTCAATTTGGTAATCTGCAATTGGCACATAAGTATCCAATTCGCTGTAAGTTTTATCTAACAAATCGAACATTTCGTCTACATACGGAATAATTTCTGAAGTTTTTGTAAACTTCAATTCTCGTAATTTGTAACGTTCACGAATAATTTTATTAAATTTGATAACCTTTTCTGGCAATTCTGTAGGTGCAGCCAATTCATATTCCACCCACTCATTAGCCGTTTCAAAACCTAATGATTCTAAGTGTTGCGCATAGTACGGAAAATTATATAAACCAACCATTGTAGCCAATTTATCATATCCGAAAGTTAGCAAACCTGCCTTTTCTAAATTCGAAAAACCAACTGGTCCCTCTATATATTTTAATTGATTTTCTTTACCTATTTCCGCAACTTTTGCCAAAAGTACTTTCGTGACTTCGATATCATCAATCATATCAAACCAGCCGAAACGCATTTTACGTTTTTGTTGATTATTGACTTCTTGCCAATTAATAATTGCCGCAACACGTCCCACAATCTTACCCTCTTTTTCGGCAAGAAAATAACGCGCTTCAGCATCTTTAAAAACGGGATTTTTAGAAACATCTAATGTTTCCTTCTCCTCATTAATAAAGGGTGGAACGTAATATTGATTATCCTTATACAAATTCATCGGAAACTTAATAAATGCTTCCAAATCGTGTTTTGATTGTACTTCTAATATGCGAATACTCATAGCTTACAAAGGTAATGAGTTTTGTAATTTCAATTCAAAATTTTTTGAGCAAAATGTCAGCTTTTGTTCATTTTTTATATGATTTAATACAGAACTCTGCCAAAAAACCGACTTTTCTGCTATTTTTGTCTCTATTCACTTATTGGAATACTTTTTGAATTTTGAATGAATATTAAAATTGATTAAAAAATAAAATAGAAATAGATGACAGGTTATTACATTATTATTGGACTGTTTATGTTGATTAGTTGGTTTGTTAGCAACCGACTTCAAAGTAAATTTAAATATTATTCGAAAGTACATTTGGCAAATGGAATGTCAGGAAAAGAGATAGCTGAGAAAATGCTTTCTGACAATAACATTCATGATGTACGTGTTATCTCTACTTCTGGACAATTAACAGATCATTACAATCCTGCTGATAAAACGGTAAACTTATCGGAAGTTGTTTACCACGAACGAAATGCTGCAGCGGCGGCTGTTGCAGCGCACGAATGTGGACATGCTGTACAACATGCTGTAGGTTACAATATGTTGCAATTACGCTCGAAAATGGTTCCGATGGTAAACGTTGCATCGCGTTTAAATCAATGGATTTTGATGTTAGGATTAATCGTGATGGCTTCATCTAAAAATGCAACTTTATTGTGGATTGGTATTTTCTTATTTGCGGTAACAACAGTTTTCGCATTTGTTACTTTACCTGTAGAATACGACGCTTCCAACCGTGCATTAGCTTGGTTAAAAGGAAACAATATGGTAATGCCAAACGAATATGAAGGCGCAAAAGATTCATTAAAATGGGCTGCAAGAACTTATGTAGTAGCGGCGATTGGTTCTTTAGCACAATTGCTTTACTTCGTTATGATGGCAATGGGCGGACGACGAGATTAAAACTTGATTATTATAGAATTAAAAAATCCCTTCAAAGCATTTTGAAGGGATTTTTTAATTTCTTTTTTATTTACTTTTTATCGTATAATTTATTGTATAAATCTTGATATTTAGCTAGCACATTTTTACGTTTCAATTTTAATGTTGGCGTTAATAATCCATCATCAATTGTCCATTCATCAGGTGTTAATTCGAACTTTTTTATTTGTTCCCAATGTCCCAAACCTTTATTCATTTTTTCAATTTCACGACCTATAATATCTAAAATTGCAGGTTCTTTAATCAAATCTGCATTCGTTGCAGGCTCAGCAATTCCTTTGATGTGTAAATAATCTTTCAATACTTGGAAATTAGGTTGAATAATTGCACAAGGCATTTTCTCTCCTTCTCCAACAACCATTACTTGCTCAATAAAACGAGATTGTTTGAATTTATTTTCGATGATTTGCGGCGCGATATATTTACCTCCAGAAGTTTTGAACATCTCTTTTTTACGATCAGTAATTTTAAGTAAACCTCTTTCAAGAACTCCAATATCACCCGTTTTGAAATAACCATCTGGCGTAAATGCTTCAGCAGTTTTTTCAGGATCTTTGTAGTAACCTTGTGTAACGTTAGGACCTTTGACTAAAATCTCTCCGTCTTCTGCAATTTTAACCTCTATTCCTTTTAGTGGAGCACCAACAGTTCCAATTCCGAAACCGTCTTTCTTCATACAATTCACCGATATAACTGGAGAAGTTTCCGTCAAACCATAACCTTCTAAAATAGGAATTCCAGCACCCCAAAAAATATGATTCAAACGCGCTGCTAAAGGCGCAGAACCCGAAACCATACATACTAAATTACCACCAACACCTTCTTTCCATTTACTGAAAACCAAACTTTTTGCGATAGAATGTTTCAACCCAAATAATCCACCTTTTGGATTGTAAGGATCGTAATCTTCAACAAGGCTTAAAGCCCACATAAAAATTTTCGTTTTAAGACCTCCTGCAGAAGCACCTGTATTGTAAATTTTATCGTAAACTTTTTCAACTAATCGTGGTACAACCGTCATTACATGCGGTTTCACCTCTTTCATATTATCTCCTAATTTATCAATGCTTTCTGCATACCAAATTCCTATACTCAAATATTGATACAAATAAATCAACATACGTTCGAAAACGTGATTAATCGGAAGAAAACTCAAGGCAATCGCATGATTTGGAAAATCTGGAATGCGATCAACGGACATTAAAACATCAGAAACGATATTTTCGTGTGTTAATACAACACCCTTCGGACGTCCTGTTGTTCCAGAAGTATAAATCAAAGTCGCCATATCAGATGGCTTTATCATCTCTTTGATACTATCTACTTCATGTTGCGTTGAATTATCTTCACCCAAATCTAAAATCTCTTTATAATTTGGAACTCCAGCAATTTCATCAAAACTATAAATCCCAACCAATGTTGACACTTTATCTTTTACAGCTACAACTGTATCATATAAACCTTTATCAGAAACAATGATAAATTTACATTCAGCATTGTTTAAGATATAATCAAAATCGTCTTCGGAAAGTGTTGGATATAATGGAACGGAAATCGCACCAACTTGCTGAATACCGATGTCACAGATGTTCCATTCGGTACGATTAGTTGAAGTGACTATTGCAATTTTATCTTGTGGCTTGATTCCTAATTGTAATAATCCTCGACTAAATGCATTTGCTTTGCCAACGTATTCTTGCGTAGATGTTTTCACCCAAGTTCCGTTCACTTTAGACACCAATGCATCTTCTCGAGGATTATTTTCTAATTGATTTTGTGGAAAATCAAATAATCTTTTTATTTCCATGGTTTTGAATAATTTTCTTAGTCGCAAAATACTAATAAAAAAATTATAATGCAAGCATATAAAATTATTTTTAGTGTAAATATTACACCAATAAAAACATGGAAATTTTATTAATTTAAGACTTATTCTTCGTCATCTAACAAAGACATTTCTTGATCATAAAAATCTAAAGCGTCTTCGATTAAATTAGCAATTTCAGTATTAAATTCTTCGTTATCTTCTTCTTCAGAAATATCTTCAAACCACTCGATATCGTCAGTTTCTACGTCTAATAAAAAACGAGGATAATCTGTATGTAAAATAAAGATTTTGTCTGGCATTGTAGAGTTATCAGCCAATAAAAATTTTGGTAATTCCATTTTATATGTTTTTTAATTTATCTTCTAAAATTATTTCTGCATTAGGATTTTCCCTAATCATTTTCTTCGTTTGACGATTGTAACGAATCATCAAAAACACTGCCGAAGCTGTTAATCCAGTTCCTAAACCAATCCACATTCCAAATGCTCGCATTTCAAATACAATTGCCAAGACTACACCAATAGGAATTGCGATTAACCAATATGATATAAATGTTAGAATTGAAGGAATTTTGACATCGGTCATTCCTCTCAATGCACCTAATAATACCAATTGTACGCCATCTGACATTTGGAAAAGTGACGCAATAATTAATAAGGATGCAGCTAAATTGATAACATCTGGATTGTCTAAATAAATTGTTGGTAACTGATAACGGAAAATAATAAACAAAATTCCACACAAAATCATAAATGATAAAACCATTAAAATACAAGACCAACCTGCCTCTCTTAAGGTTTTATAATCTTTTAAACCTAATTGATTTCCAATACGAACCGTTGCTGCAACTCCAATTCCTGTACACATCATAAAAGTTGTGGAAGCTAAATTTATTGCTATTTGATGCGCCGCTAAATTTACTTTTGCTAATTCTTGATCTGCAATAGAGTTTGTAAATGTATAACCGCAAACAAAGGCTGCCAGAGAGAACGCACTCATTTCAAAGAAAGAAGTTAAAGCTGTAGGAATACCAATTCCTGCAATTTTTCTGAAAATTACTTTCTGAAAATTACTTACCTTAAATTGAACTTCTTGCAAAACTGATTTCGTTTTCTTAAAATTAACCAATACAATAATTAAGAAAATCATCATCACCGAACGCGCAACGAATGTTCCCCAGGCTGCACCAGCGACTTCTAAACGTGGGAATCCCCAATTCCCATAAATCCAACCATAGTTTAACGTAATATTAATCACGTTACTCAAAACAGTTGCAATTGTAACAGGAATAGTTAAAGATAACCCTTCTGATAATTGACGAAACGTTTGGAAAATCATCAATGGAATCATCGAAAATGTCATAATCGTTAGATATGGAATACATTTTTCCACTACATCAGCGGGTTGTCCCATGTAGAACATCAGAGGTTTTAGGAATGTAATCAATAAAAATAAACCGATTGATAAAGTAATATTCAAGACCAAACTGTGCGAAAAATAATTTGCAGCCATTTTTTTATCACCTTTCGAATCTTCTGCCGCAATCAATGGTGACAACGCAAAACTAAATCCGAAAGCAAATACTAACACTGCAAAAAACAATGAATTTCCTAAAGAAGCTGCTGCTAGAGCTGTTTTACCCAAAACCTCATCTTCTATATTATCATATTTTCCACCTAAACCACCAACCATAATGTTATCAATAATGTTGACAGAAATTTGTCCCATTTGAGTAATCATTACAGGAAATGCTAATTTGATATTACGCCTTATATGTTCTTTTAATTTCAATTTATTCTTTATTTACGATTACAAAGATACAGCAAAGGTTTTGCTTCTACATTTAGAAATTATAAAGGAATATTAATTTTTACAAAAGTATTTTATAACTATATTGCATCCTATACCACATCAAAAAAAAATTTTAATATGACCCTACAAGAATTTAAAAATAGTTTAGATTTACCTTTAATCACTTCACCTATGTTTCTTGTTTCTCGAACTGAATTAGTTGTAGAAGCATGTAAAAATGGAGTATGTGGAACTTTTCCTTCTTTGAATGGAAGAACTTCCGAAGATTTTGAACAAATGTTAATTGATATCACTTCTCAATTAAAACAATTTGAAGAAGAAACAGGTAAAAAAGCGGCTCCATTTGGAGTGAATTTAATCGTTAATAAAACAAATCCTCGTCTCGAAGGTGATTTAGCTTTATGTGCAAAATATAAAGTACCGCTTATTATTACGTCACTTGGCGCTGTAAAACAAGTTGTAGATGCAGTTCATAGTTATGGAGGCTTGGTTTTTCATGATGTGATCAAAAAACGTCATGCGGAAAAAGCTGCTGAAGCAGGTGTAGACGGAATTATTGCTGTAGCTTCTGGTGCTGGTGGACATGCTGGTACTGCTAATCCTTTTGCTTTGATTGATGACATTCGTACTTTTTACGATGGTTGTTTAATTTTAGCAGGTGCGATGAACAACGGAAACGATATCTTAGCAGCTGAAAATATGGGTGCTGATTTTGCATACATCGGAACTCGTTTTATTGCGACAAAAGAAGCGTCTGCAGATCAAGATTATAAAACAATGTTAGTCGATTGTACTTTCGAAGATGTGATTTATACAGATGGAATTTCTGGTGTAAATGCAAATTTCTTGAAACCAAGTATTATTCATTCTGGAATTGATTTAGACGAAAAGAAAGAAGAAGATTTTTCGAAATTAATTGGAGGAGATGGACACAAAGCATGGAAAGACATTTGGTCTGCTGGACACGGAGTTTCTGGAATTCATGATATTATTTCAACCGAAGAATTAATCAATCGAATGAAAAATGAATATAAATGTGCATTAGAACAAAATGTCCAGAAATTAAATAATTTGAAATTTTAAACTTAATAATGAAAACTACTCAAGAACTCATCGAATTAATTTCTCTCAAAAAACTAGAAGAAAATTTATTCGAAGGGAAAAGTTCTTTTATGGGAAGTCCAAATGTTTTTGGAGGACAAGTTGTAAGTCAAGCTTTACATGCAGCATATCAAACTGTTCCTGCAGATCGTTTTTGTCATTCCCTTCACTCCTACTTTATTTTACCTGGACATTTAGAAAAATCTATCTATTTTGAAGTAGCAAATCTTCGTGATGGAGGAAGTTTTAGTACGCGTGTTGTCACAGTAAAGCAAGATAGTGTTCCTATTTTTGTGATGGCTTGTTCATTTCAATTGAAACAAGAAGGTTACGAACATCAAGAGGAAATGCCTGTTGTAACGCCTCCTGAAGAATTAATGAGTTGGAACGATGTCGCAGAACAATTTGGTTCGGTTTTACCAAAATCAATTATGCGATTTGTCTTAGCAGAACGCCCATTAGATTTTAAACCTGTTGAATTTGTCAATCCTTTTGATAAAAAAGATTATCCAAATTTCAGTAATGTTTGGTTAACTTTTAATGATGTTCCAAAAGATTTACCTTTACCAATTATACAGCAATTAATTGCGTATAGCTCTGATTACAATTTGTTATCAACAGCGATAAAACCACATGCTTCTAAAGCTCATTTTGGAAATACGCAAATGGCAAGTTTAGATCATTCCATTTGGTTTCACAGAGAACCAAATTTACATGATTGGATATTAGTTAATGTTGAATCTCCAAGTGCAAATGACACAAGAGGTTTTACACGAGGAAATTTATTCAATCGTTCTGGTGAACTAATTTGTAGCGTTGCACAAGAAGGTTTAATCAGACCAATCATTAAAGATAAATAATGAAAAAAGCTAGCCAATTGGTTAGCTTTCTTATTTGAATCTATTTTTTAATTTGATTTTACTATCTTTAATAAAACAATTAAGATGAACAAAGAAAAACCTTTGAGCGAATTATCATTAGAAAAATTAAATGAAAAAAGAAAAAAAGTTAACAAACTAAATATTAGCATTCAAATCCCATTATTACTTATAGCAGTCATTCTATTAATTCTGAAAATGACAAACAAATATGATATCAATGTAACATTCGTTATTTTATTATCATGTTCTGTAACTTTTATTCCTCTTATAACAGGTTTAGCAAAAATAAATGCAGAAATCAATACCAGAAAAAAAGCAAATCAATAGATTAATTTTTTCGTCACTTAAATTCTACTTCGTTTATATTAATTACTTCAAATAAAGTTTCTAAATAATTTATTCTGTAATCATTTATTTCAACAATAGACTTTTCTAAAATAAACAAATCATCTTTATCAATATTCACACTTTTAAACAACTCGTTTTCTTTAGCATGAATTTTATAATATGTATTGTTTATTAAATTTTTAAAAATCAAATTTCTTCTCGATATAAATACAAAAAAATTGTTAGAAAAAAAATTCGTTACAAACCAATTATGATTAAAATTTGAATGATGATTAATAATAGATATAATATCATCCTTATAGTTATATAACCGGTAGTGCATTTGT
>NZ_DEVJ01000073.1:0-57741 GCF_002362875.1 Empedobacter sp. UBA3239
CGAAATTATGCAAAGACTTTAGAAGGATTTAAAACCAGAATTTTAGCTAAAATTACTGCACTTACTGTGGTTCAGTACATTAATAAAACATACTTTAATCGAAATATTAATAATCTAAAAACTCAAATTATTTAAAATGCACAACGGGTGAAGAAATATATTGCATTATTCTCTTTCGTTATGATTACGACGTCATCATTTTGTCAAAATTATAATTTAAAAATTGATTCTTTGAGTAGTAAACAAACAACTAATTTTAATCGATTTAATAGTTTTGTTTATAAAACAAATCTTGAAAAAGATTTAAAACTAATTCCATCTAACAGAAAAATAGATCTAAATAATCCAAATTTTGGAAAAGTGAATTATGATATTTCTAACCCGAATAAATCGACTGATTTACCAAGTTTTTTCATTCATGGTGTATCTAATTTAATTGAGAGTCTACTAAATTAATTCTTAACCTTTATTTTGTAACTCAAAAAATACAATACAAAACTGATTAAAATCGAAAAAGTTGCTGGCACAAAATAAGCCAATGCGAGATTTTTGGTTGCAATAAAATTAATTGGAAGATTGATTAATCTGAATTGAAAAACTAAAAAACACAACACTACTATAATTACAGACATTTTCCAATCGTAATTGCGTTTATGGTTGATAACTGAACATAAAATATATGCCAAAACAATACCTACAAAACTCAAAATTGTTTTCATTGTAGCTAAATGTTTCAGTTTTTCGCTGATTCCGAATTCGTCACTTTTTCTAACCAAAAAGGCAAAATTATCTTTTCCCATTGAATGAATTAATTCAATCAAATCTAATTCAACCAAAACGTAAAATTGTTGAATTCCTAAAAATAACAAAACGCTTGCTACAAGTTGAATTGCAAATATTTTTATGTCAAAATTTTTCATTCAAAATAGGTTTAAAATCGATCATAGAAACGTGCAATATTCGCTTCTTTATCAATAGGTTGATTATTTTCTAAAAAATCGTACAAATCATCCACCATCACAGGGGCCAACATTGTTCCGCGCGTTCCCATTCCATTCAAACAAATCAATTGTTGATGCGTAGGATGCACTCCAATAATCGGACGACGATCGACAACCGTTGGACGAATTGACGCATGTTGTTCCACAACTTCAAAATCATCTTTAAAAAAATTCTGAACACCTTCAACCAAATATTGTTTTGCATCCTCAGTATTTTTATAATTCACATAATCGCGATCGTAAGTTGCGCCTACAAAATATTGTTTATTTTCTAAAGGCATCAAAAATTCTTTTCCTTTCACAACTGCTTCAGGTAAATTAGCTTCTGTTTTAATTCTCAACACTTCACCTTTTACACCAATTATAGGTAAATTTTTGAAATAAGGATTGTTCAAAATATTATAACCTTCGGCAAAAATTATTTTAGTTGCTTCGATTTTTTTATAGCTCGTTTGATTATCCTCTAATTTTAATTCATTAAAATCAAAAGTTTCATCTAAAAAAGCATCATTTTCGACTAAATAATCTTTAAAATCAGCTAGAAGATTTGTCAAATCAACACGACCTGTGTGCAAAACTTCACCAGAACCAATTGGAGAATTGATTGAGGAAAAATCATTCAGTTGTTCTGAATCTGTTGCTAAATAATCAATCAAATCTGGATGAGTTGTCGCTTTTTTCAACCACGTTTTTTTCTCTTGTTCGTCATTAAAAATTCTATAAACTGGAAAATTGTAGATATATTTTTTGTTTAATAATTGTTCAAAATCACCAAAAACCTCGCGCAATCTTTCGATTTGTTTTGTCGCATTCCAAACAATTGAAAAACGTTTTAGCACAACAGGATTAAAAATTCCAGCAGCAATCGCCGATGCTTTATGAAAATGATTATCAATCACCACAAAAGTTTTCTTTTCCTGCAACAATTTCATCGCCATACAACTCCCTGCAACACCTTGACCAACGATGATATATTCTACTTTTTTCAATTTCTAAAATTTGATTACAAAGGTAAATAATGTTTCGGTTTTACTTATCTTTATTCTTAAAATCAACCATTTTATGCAAATATTCTATACCATAATTTCTTGTCTCATTATCCTTTCCGTCATTATTCCTTTCATCAAACATACACATTGGATGGTTAGAGTATTTGATTATCCACGATTTCAGAAATTTGTTTTGGTAATTGCTACTTGTATTTTATTCATTGTTGTGCCTAAAACTTCAATTACAATAAGTCTATTTATTTGCTTAATTTTTACTTCAATTTATTTACTTTGGGTCATTATTCCTTATTCTCCATTTGGTAAAAAAATGATTGAACAAGTATCCTTAAAACCAAATGAAAAACCGCTTGATTTACTTGTTTATAATGTTTTGCAAGACAATACGAAATATCAAAATTTGGTTGAATTAATTAAGAAAAGAAATCCTGATATCGTTTTTTTATTAGAAACGAACAACGAATGGATGGAACAAATAAAAGAAGCTACAAACGATTTTGAGTACAAAATAGAAGTTCCGTTAGAAAACACTTATGGATTATTGTTTTACTCTAAATTACCTATAAAATACCAAGAAATTAATTATTTAATCAGCACAGAAATCCCTTCAATTATTGCTGATATCGAATATAATAATCAAATTGTGCGTTTGTATGGTTTACATCCAACTCCGCCAGTTCCGCAAGAAAATGAAGAAAGTGCTGAACGCGATGCTGAGATTTTGATTATTGGAAAACAAGCGAAAGAATATGGAAAAGCGTGTATTGTTTTTGGAGATTTGAATGATGTTGCGTGGAGCAGAACAACACGTTTATTTTTGAAAACTTCGCAACTTTTAGATCCTCGTCGTGGTCGTGGAATGTTCAATACTTTTCATGCGCATCATTGGTTCTTACGTTGGCCTTTGGATCATTATTTTTTGAGTTCTCAATTTCGATTAATTGATATGATAAGAGAACCAAATATTGGTTCGGATCATTTTCCTATTAGTATTCAAGTTGTTTTACGTAGTGATGATGATTCGGGAGAAATGAAATTAGACCATAAAGAAAAGGCAGAAGTTGAAGAAAAAATAGAGGAAGGAATTGAAAAAGGAGATGCAAATTAGATTTTAGATTTTAGATTTTAGATTTTAGATTTTAGAAAGTTAAATTCTTATAAATACATAAACAAAAAAATCCAGTCAAATGACTGGATTTTTTGTTTTGTATTCTGATTAGTAATTCCACATATCAGCTTCTGACTGAATGATAGAATTTCTAATTTTGTGATGTTCTTCTAATTGACCTTTCGCATCATTTGGAATGTAATCATCAATCATTTTCGTTCCATACATTGTTTGAGCTTTGTAAATAATAGAACTAAATCTACGTGCATTTAACATCTCATCATATGTAATTGCCGAATTTGAATTACTTGGATTGAATACCGTTGCATTCACCAAAACATTACGAGCATCTGGATACCAAATCCAGAATAAATCTACGAAAGCTCCGTCAGCAAACTCAGTTCCTAACGATTGCGCATCAGGTCCCATAATTGCTAAACCTAACAAACGATATTTTAATTCTCCTAAACGACGGTCGATGTACCATAGACCTTTCGTTTTTACCATTTTGATATCGTCAGATTTAATTTTATAATTAAAAATAGCAGCTTCGTCAGGAGTTTCTCCAGCAGCTTTCATATCGTAGTAATACTGTTGTGTATCTTTCTTCTCATTACGAGCCATAATTTGCTCATAACTCATTTTAGTTTGAAAGTACTCATCGTCGTAAACTTCTCTAATCTTTTTGCTACGAACTCCGTCAACCAATACATCATATAATGATTTTGAATTTTGCACTAACTCATCACCAGATCTATAATAAGGTTGATTTAGACGCTCATTCAAATCAATTACTTCCCATACAACTTTCGACCATAAAACATCTTTATCTTCGATAAAGCCATATTTCAAAGGATCTTGAGCCGTACTTACTGTATCTCCAGCTTCATCAACTCTTGTTTTATTTTCGCGGTCTTTTCTTAACTGTTCTGGCGAAACAGCGTTAAGAACATTTTGCGCCATTGTAAGAGTTGAGAAAAAACTCATTAAACCAAACAAAAGATACTTCATATTTTAAATTTTTACTTTTTAAATTATTGTACTTGAATTGCGATAGATGATGCTTCTCCAGTTGCTCCTGAATTTGTACGATATTTAATATCGAAAACACCAATTACATCACCTTTTTTCGCTTTAGAAATTGCTCCAGCTGCTCCTGACATTTTATTTCCAGAAACACGTACTGTTGCTTGACCTGGTACTCTTACATTGAAAGATGTTACTTCACCCGAAATTGGGAATAAGAAATCTGGCCAATCTACACGAATTGTTTGTGCTGCGATTCCATTATCTGGAATAGCTGGACTTGTATTTCCTAAAATAACACCACGTGCCGGTGGAACTGGTTTGATACGGAATGTTTCGCGAACCGATAATGTTTTACCAGAACTTGCTCTTGCAGATGCCGTAAACACCACTTCGTTTCCTCCTCCAGGCGTATAATTCCATTTGTTAGCTCCCGCTCCAGAAGGACTTCCAGAAGAAGCACTTAAACTAACAGGTCCGTTTGCACCGTTAATTGTTGCTGAAATTGGATTAGATACTCCACGATAAACTACACGTAAATTATCTGCAACAATAGACCCTCCTGTTGGGTCTTTTTGAATAACCTCTTTAAATTTAACATCTGATGTTTGGGCTACAACTTGATAAGTTGAAGGTGCTATGGCTACCGTTTTCGTTTTTCCATTCGATACGTATGTAATGTTACCTGTTAATTGATGCATACCAACTGCAGATGTATTCAACTTAATAGATGCTTTACCATCAACAACAGTAGCAGAACCAACACTTGTAGAAACAGAACCTTTGATTGAATTATCGTAAGCTCCTAAAACTACATTAAGAACAGCTTCATCTCCGACTTTCACAACACCTGGCGATAAGAATAAACCTTGGAATGCATCCAACTCAATTTTTTCTTCTAATTTACCAGATAATAATGCTCTTACTAAGTTACCTTCTTCTGTACGTGCATCCATTTGCATTTTAGATAAATTCGTTAATGACGCAACCATTGGTTGGTCATAGAATTTCTCTTGCATCCAGCTTTGATTTTTCGTTTTTGGAGTTGTTCCAAAAAATTCATTGATACGCGCTTCAGCATTTTTAGCATCTGGACTTTGTTTAGCAAAAGTCATTAAGAAATTTCTGAACCCATCAATTTTATTTGTAAACTCTTGTGCTTTCTCATTTCCTTTGTCTCCTCCTTTTCCTTTAAAGAATAAAGAAACTACAGGCTCTGTATTAGACAATGCATTGTAATCTGTATCTTCTGATCCTGAAACAAAATCAGCACCAGCTAATTCTTTTTTCAATCCATCGATATAAGCAACAAAATCATTTGTTTGTTTTTTAACTTCTGCAGCATCTGCTTGAGTTTTTGCATAAGTTGGATCATCCTTCGCTTTTAGATCAATTTGACCATAGAAGGTATCGTTATTTGTTTTCGTTAAAGTCGTTGTTGACTCTAAAGATGTATTTATCGTTTCGAAAGATCTCAACACCTCACGATCCACGTTCAAAGCCATCATTGCAATGAACACGAGATACATCAGGTTGATCATCTTCTGACGTCCGGTTAGTCTACCACCTCCTGCCATAATAATTTATAGAATTAATGAATAATTAGTTTAATTTATCGTACAACGATTAGTTATTTTTCATTGCAGAAAGCATACCTCCGTATACTTTGTTTAATGCATTAATGTTTGCAGAAAGCTCTTGCATTTCTTTCAAGAATTGCTCTGAACTACCTGAAGATTTTTGCATTTCTTCGATAAATTGTTTATTTAATTCTACTTGTTTTTGGCTATTAACAATTTGCTCAGCATAAACAGCGTTTAATTGGCTGATGTTAGTTGATGCTTTTGCAATTTCGTTGCTATATTGTTCTGTTGAAGCGACAGCAGATGTTGTTGTGTTTAATTCGTTAACAGCTGAACCAAATTTATCTAAAGAACCACGTAATCTTTCGAAAACTTCTTTATCTAATTTAGCATCTGCTAATACTTTGTCTAATTCTGCAGTTAAATTATTTCCTGCAGTTGCAACAGCAGCAGTTTTTCTTTGTACTGGCTCTCCAGTTAATAATTCTGGATAAGCTTTTTCCCATTCGTAGCTTCCTTCTGGTTTATCGAAGAATGCTGAATATAAGAAGACGATTGCTTCAGCTACTAAACCTACTGTTAAGATTAAATTGGCTGATATTGGTCCTATATTCGTATGTGTAATTTTACATAATGCCCCGATAATTACTACTGCGGCAAAGAAATTATACAAAAAATTTGTAAGACGTTCTTGTTTTGAAGCTTGTACTGCCATAAGAGTGCTTTTTATTAAATTATTTTATTAATAGGTTATTTGGTTTTTCTAAAATTTACTTTTGATCCTTCTGGGAAAGATTGTACTGTACGGAATCCGATGAAACTTCTTGCAGAATCTTTGTGTTCCCAATCGCGAGATGATACCATCAATAAGTATCCAACATCTTTCCAAGATCCTCCTCTAACACTTCTGTTTACTTCTCCAGACATTGTAATTGACGGATTAAGTGATGAAGACATTGTGTAAGATGATCTGTTGTAAGGAGAACTTGTCCACTCAGCTACGTTACCAGCCATATCATACAATCCGTATCCATTCGCTTTGAATGTTTTTACAGGAGCTGTATACATATAACCTGTTTTCTTACCATCGTTGATTTCTAAATAATCTCCACGTTTTGGTTTGAAATTCGCTAAATAACAACCTCTATCGTCAGTTAAGTAAGGACCTCCCCAAGGGTAAGGTGCATTTTCTAAACCACCTTTTGCAGCATATTCCCACTCAATTTCTGTTGGTAAACGGTAGCTAATTACTTTTACTTGACTTCCTCTTTTCTTTTTATTATTCAATGCTGTGTTATGATATCTTGTGCGGAAATCACAAAAAGCTGTTGCTTGATTCCAGTTAACACCTACAACAGGATAATTTGCATAAGCTTTGTGCCAAAAATAGTCTTGGTGCATTGGATCATTGTACGAATAGTTGAAATCTCTTACCCAAACTGTTGTATCAGGATAAATATTTAAACTAAATTCTTTACGAAAATCTACACGGAAAGTACCACGTTTTTTTGCTGCAGCAGTTTGATCAACTGTCACATAAGAATAGTTTAATTTACGCGTATCAATACGTCTTTCTCCATTCATACGCTCTTCTGGTGGATAATATAATCCTTCCATAACCTCAGCATAATCTACATCTGGATATTTGTATTTATCCCACTCCAAGCGCTGTTTCCAATTTAATTTCTTTGCATCTAAAGATTGACCATCACGACCTGTATTACTATTTTTTAAATATTCGTCATATGGCGTTCCTTCTCCATCTGCAGATCCCGAAACGTAAGCATAAGCTCCAATTCCATCGTTCTCAGTTGAAGGATTCATTGGATCAAAACCTAAAGTTTCTGCCTTGTTAGCCAAAGCAGTACGAGCGATAGAATCTTTTACGTAGTTTACAAAAATTTGATACTCAGAGTTTGTAATCTCTGTATCATCCATAAAGAAACCTGTAACAGTAACCGTTTTTACTGGAGCATCATTTGTTTTTGTAAAATCGTAATCGGTCTGTCCTAAAACAAACGATCCACTCGGAATCGGAACCATTCCCTTTGGACGAACTGGCGTCCAAGCCGAAGATGTTTTCGAAACTATTTGTCCATCATTTCTATCACTACTCCCTCTGTTTTTCAACATTTTACATGATGATAAAGAAAGAGATAGCAACAATGCACTTACCAAAATTCTATTCATTCTGTTATAGATTTATTTTTATACAGGTTTTATACTTTTAGTTCTCAATTAATAAGGCTACAAATTAAGGCAATTTATTAATTGATTTTTAAAATTGTTCTTTATTTTTTAATAAAATTTTTTGAAATATTTCCACCACCTATTTGGTATATCACCATTAAGGGCTTGTTCGTAATCTTTTTCTGAACACGGAATAATTTCAAATTTTCGCTCTCCATCAACAGTGTTATCAACTTCTATCCACAATTGATTGGTTAATACATTTCGGTAAAAAATATAATTGTATCCTTCTGTAGGAACAAAAATTTTTTCAAAATATTGTGTATCGTCAAAACTTTTTATCTCTGGACGGTGATTTTTTCCATCAATAAAATACCAAATCATCTGCGAAATTAATAGATGATCTAATTTTTTATAATTCTCGATATAATCACAAACGTAAAGTGAAGTCAATTTATTGCTGAAACCTAAATATCTTGTCAACGCACAAATTTCGCGCGAAGTAAATCCATTTGGCGTCATATTTTTTGAAGAAGAGAAATCCGAACCTTGTAAACTCGATAAATTAAGCAAAGCCGCATTTACATCTCTCGAATAAGGTTCTATTTCTTTTACATTTTCAGAAATCACACCCAAACGAATAGCATCAAAATTTAACTGATCTAACAAATCTAATTTTTCTTGAGCAACAAAATACGTTTGAAAACCAATATTTGTGTAATCCAATAAATTGAAAGGCTCATTAGAAATAATTTTTGTTAAATAATTATTTTCCGTTGTTTGCGCTTCATCTTTTCCTAATCGTAATTTATGATCGATTGTTAAGTAGTAAACTTTATCAACAATTTCATCATACGCACGATATTGTTGATAACCTAAACTTGGATTTCCACCCAAAATAACAACAACGTATCCATCACGAATTAATCCGTTTGTAACTTCTCTAAAAACTTTTTCGGTTTCGGATTTATCATCATAATAAATAACATCACCAAAATCGTACAAATCGATCGACCAATTTCCCATTTGCAATTCGTACAATTGTGTACGAACAAGGCTAAAATCTACATCTTCGATCAAATCTTTTTGTTTCGAACGAGATTCTGTCACACCAATAATCGCGATTTTATCGTTCGATTTTTCATCGATTTCGATCACATCTTCGCGAAATTTTATAGCTTGTCCTAACGCAAAAGAATTACAAGATTTAGCAAAATCTTGTAATTCTTCAGAAACGGGTTTTAAAAAGTCGTTATACATTACTTTTTAGTCGTTGTTTTTTTAGTTGTCGTTTTCTTCGCAGTTGTCTTTTTTGCTGGCGCTTTCTTTTTAGGTTTTGCTGCTTCTATTAATTTTTCAACCTCAGCCAAAGTCAACGCTTCTGGATTCGTCTCTTTCGATAGCTCAACTTTTACTTTTCCTTGAATCAAATTATAACGTCCCCAACGTGCTTTCTCCAAACGAATTTCCTGTTCTGCCCATTCGCGTACCACACGTTCAGATTCTTTACGTTTTTTATCTTCAATCAATTCGATAATATCAGCTTGAGATAAATGATCGAAATCGTATTTTTTTGGAACATTAATAAACCATTCATTCCATTTGATAAATGGTCCAAAACGTCCTTTTCCTTTTGTTACATCATACCCTTCGTATTGTGCAATCGGTGCATCAGCTTTTAATTTTTCTTCAATTAATTCTACTGCACGATCAAATGATAAATCCATTGGATCTTCCTCTTTCGGAATCGAAATATATTTATCATCAAATTTCACATAAGGCCCAAAACGTCCAATATTCACTTCTACTTCGTGCGCTTTATACTCACCCAAAGTTTTTGGTAATTCGAATAATTTCATTGCCTCTTCTAAGGTAATATTATGAATAGATTGATGCTTTTGAAGACTTGCAAAACGAGGTTTTTCTTCATCTTCTGCTTCACCAATCTGAATCATTGGTCCAAAACGTCCAATACGTGCATGCACTTTTTTACCCGAAACAGGGTCAATTCCCAATTCGCGTTCTCCAGTTGCACGATCTGCATTTTCTTGAACATCTTCTACAACATGATGAAATTTCGTATAAAATTCATCAATCATTTTTGTCCAATTCAATTTACCTTCTGCAATATCATCAAAACTATTTTCAACACGTGCCGTAAAATCGTAATCCATCACATTCGTAAAATAATCAACCAAGAAATCATTTACCACGATTCCGATATCAGTTGGCATTAATTTGCGACGATCAGCTCCAAAAATTTCTTTTTGTTGAACTTTTTTGATTTGATTATCGATTAACGTTAAGGTATTATATTTTCGTTCTTGACCATCCAATTCACCAACTTCCACATAACCTCTATTTTGGATTGTAGAAATCGTTGGTGCATAAGTTGACGGACGACCAATTCCTAATTCTTCTAATTTTTTCACCAAAGATGCCTCTGTATAACGAGCCGCAGGACGAGAAAAACGTTCAGTACCGTTTATTTCATCTGCTTTCAATTGCTCATTAACTTTTACATTTGGCAATAATACTTTATCGTCATCTGCATCTTCTTCGTCAAACGATTCTTGATATACTTTTAAGAAACCATCAAACACAATTATTTCTCCTTTCGCTTGGAAAATAAAGTTGTTTTTGTTGTTATCAATATCAATAATAGTTCTCTCCAGTTCTGCATTTGCCATTTGAGAAGCAACTGTACGTTTCCAAATTAATTCGTACAATTTTCGCATTGAATCGTCTGCATTAATCGAATGATTTTCGAAATGTGTTGGACGAATCGCCTCGTGCGCTTCTTGTGCAGATGAATTTTTATTTTTGTATTTTCTTATCTCAACATATTTGTTTCCGTAAGCAGATTCTATCTCAGCTTTTACCGCTGTTAAAGCGTCATCAGACAAATTCACACTATCCGTTCTCATATAGGTAATATGTCCAGATTCGTATAATTGTTGTGCGACACGCATCGTTCTCGAAACTGAAAAACCTAATTTGCGAGATGCTTCTTGTTGCAAAGTTGATGTTGTAAACGGCGCAGAAGGTGTACGTTTTGCTGGTTTCTTTTGTAAATCATTTACTTTAAAATCTGCTCCAACACATGTTTCTAAGAAATCTTCGGCTTCTTTTAACGTAGAAAATTCTTTTGTTAAAACTGCTTTTAATGTTCTTCCTTCATTCGTTTCGAAAATTGCAATGAATTTGTATGATGAAACTGGAACAAAATTTTGAATTTCTTTTTCACGTTCGACAATTAATCGAACAGAAACTGATTGAACACGTCCTGCAGATAAACCTGGTTTTATTTTTTTCCATAAAATTGGCGACATTTCGAAACCAACTAATCTGTCCAAAACACGACGAGCTTGTTGCGCATCAACCAAATTTTCGTCAATCTGACGTGGATTTTCTACCGCACGTTGAATTGCTTTTTTCGTAATTTCATTAAAAACAATACGCTTTGTATCCTTTTTTTCTAATCCAAGAACATGATACAAATGCCAAGAAATTGCTTCTCCTTCGCGGTCCTCATCGGATGCTAACCAAATTGTTTGGGCTTTCGAAGACAATTTTTTTAGTTTACTTACAACCTCCTTTTTATCAGGTGTTACTTCGTATATTGGCTTATAATGATTCTCGATTTCGATTCCCATTCCTTTCTTTGGTAAATCGACCACGTGACCAAAACTTGATTCCACGATAAAATCATCACCTAAAAAACCTTGAATGGTTTTAGCTTTTGCTGGGGACTCAACAATAACGAGATTTTTAGACATATTGTTTTCTTAAAAAATTTCTGCAAAATTAATAACAAAAAAATGAAGCAGCCAAAAATGATTTTCAACTGCTTCATAATTTTGTCTATTTCATGTAAGGATTATCCTTGTAAATATCTGTTCCGATTTGGTCTATTTCTGATTGTTCGTCATCAAAGCCAATAACTTCTTTGTATATAACATAAATTAAGACAAAACAAAATGGATAAGCTGCTATAATTCCTATACAACAAGCTAAAAATCCTAATATACAAACTCCTATTAAAGCTAGAATTAATTTTAAAAAACCAAGAAAATTTTTCGATGTTAATTTAAAACTCAGATTAATTGATTCACCTACACCTGCATTTCCAAAAATAATTAAAGGAATTACAAAAGTCAACATAACCATAACAAGTATTCCAGGGAAAAAACACAATGTAAATCCTATCATAAAAAATATATTTAATAAAATTGTTGCTAAAAATAATTTTCCTAAGCGTCCATTTTTATACATAATAAATATATCTGAAATCTCTACATTCTGTTTTAAATCATATTTTCTACACATATGATAAACACTATACCCTATAGGTGCAATTAATCCATTTAATAACAATTTATAAATATACAAGGCTTTAAATTCTGTTTTTCCGAATTCTGTTCTATACCATTCAATTAATTCATTATAATCGCTACCTCCCATGATACTTTCTAATTCTTCTTGATTTGGTTTATAAAAAAGATCTCCAAGTAACTCTCCTAAAACATAAAAAATTGAATAGAAAACACCTGCAAGAATAACATATAAAGCGAGCTCTTTAAAAATTGTTCCAGCTTTATCTAATGCCGCACGGACTTTAAAATTGTATCCATTTTCTAATCTTGAATTAATCCTATCTTGAAGTTTTTGATCAATCATACCTGTTTTTCATTTAGATTTCCTCAAATCTACAAAATGTTAATAAAATGCAAAAGAAAATTTTACTGCCAATATGTCACATAGATTTATTATTTTTGCACGATAAAATATCCATTTTAGAATGCATACAGAAGAAAAACATATAGATGAAGCAAGACAAGGAGAGGCTTTGATGACTGCTCCTACTCGTAATGCAACAAAGAAATTATTCTTAGAAAGTTACGGATGTCAAATGAATTTCTCGGATAGTGAAATTGTTGCATCTATTCTAAATAACGAAGGTTATCAAACCACTCAAAAAGTTGACGAAGCAGATTTAATTCTTTTAAACACTTGTTCTATTCGTGAAAAAGCGGAACAAACAGTTCGTAAACGTTTAGGAACATTAAACGCGATCAAAAAACAAAATCCAAGTCTTAAAATTGGTGTTTTGGGTTGTATGGCGGAACGTTTGAAACATAAATTTCTTGAAGAAGAACATTTAGTTGATATCGTTGTTGGACCTGATGCTTACCGCGATTTACCAAACTTAATCAACGATGTAGAAGATGGTCGTGATGCGGTAAATGTACAATTATCAAAAGAAGAAACTTACGCAGAAATTTCTCCTGTTCGTTTAGGAGGAAATGGCGTTACAGCTTTCGTTACGATTACTCGTGGTTGTGATAACATGTGTACGTTCTGTGTTGTACCTTTTACACGTGGTCGTGAGCGTTCTCGTGATCCGCACTCAATTTTGAATGAGTGTAAAGAATTAGCAGAATCTGGTTATAAAGAAATTACACTTTTAGGTCAAAATGTCGATTCATATTTATGGTATGGTGGAGGACCAAAAAAAGATTTCAAAAATGCAACTGATATTCAGAAAGCGACTGCTGTAGATTTTGCTCAATTATTAGACATGGTTGCTACGCAGTTTCCTAACATTCGTTTACGTTTTTCAACTTCTAATCCACAAGATATGGAAGAAGGCGTATTGCAAATGATGGCGAAACACAAAAACATTTGTAAATACATTCACTTACCTGTTCAATCGGGCTCTACGACTGTCTTAGCACGTATGAATCGTCAACATACTCGTGAAGAATATTTCGAATTAATTGATAAAATTCGTCGTATCGTTCCAGATTGTGCTTTATCGCACGATATGATTGCAGGTTTCTGTGGCGAAACAGAAGAAGAACATCAAGATACATTATCATTAATGGAATATGTGAAATATGATTTCGGTTATATGTTCGCTTATTCTGAGCGACCAGGAACACCAGCCCACAAAAAAATGCCTGATGACGTTTTACCAGAAGATAAAAAGCGTCGTTTACAAGAAATCATCGAAATGCAACAAAAACATTCTGCAGAGCGTATGAATAGTTATGTTGGAAAGACGCATGAAGTTTTGATTGAAGGAAACTCTAAACGTGACGAAAATTTCTGGTACGGACGTAATACACAAAACGCGGTTTTAGTTTTCCCTAAAATAGAAGGAACTAAAATAGGAGATTTTGTAAACGTAAAAGCAAATAGCTGTACAACGGCTACTTTGATTGGTGAAATGATAGAAGGATAAACAATCAATCCGTCAATTGTATACTAAAAATAAAATTCGTCAATTCGAGTGATTTTTATAAATGAAATGATTAAAAATCGTATTGAGAATAGAATTTTAATAGTTTAAAACCTTATTTTCGATACAAACTCTAAAAAATTTTACTCGAAATGACGGTTTTAATAAGACAATAATTGAAATTTGATAGATCATTTTTCAAAAACCTAAAAAATAAAAAAATGGATTCTTTACAAACTATCAAACAACGTTTTGGAATCATTGGAAATAATATAGCCTTGAATCGTGCTTTAGAAAAGGCGATTCAGGTTTCACCTACAGACATTTCTGTTCTTGTTATCGGAGAAAGTGGTGTAGGTAAAGAATTTATTCCGAAAATTATTCACAATCAATCTGCACGCAAACACAACAATTATATTGCAGTGAACTGTGGTGCGATTCCAGAAGGAACAATCGATTCTGAATTATTTGGACACGAAAAAGGTGCTTTTACAGGCGCTACACAAACACGTAAAGGTTATTTTGAAGTAGCAGATGGTGGAACAATTTTCTTAGACGAAGTTGGTGAATTGCCTTTAGCTACACAAGTGCGTTTGTTGCGTATTTTAGAGTCGGGTGAATTTATGAAAGTTGGCTCTTCGGAACTTCAAAAAACAAATGTTCGTGTTGTTGCTGCAACGAATGTAAAATTGAAAGAAGCTGTTGAAAAAGGGAAGTTTCGTGAAGATTTATATTATCGATTAAATACAGTTCAAATTGATATTCCAGCTTTGCGCGAGCGTAAGGAAGATATTAATTTATTGTTCAGAAAATTTGCTTCAGATTTTGCAAATAAATACAGAATGCCTCATATTGAGCTTTCTCCAGAAGCCCAAAATTATATTGCGAATTATCCTTGGCCGGGAAATGTGCGTCAATTAAGAAATTTTGCTGAACAAGTTTCTGTTGTGGAAAAAGACCGTGTGATTTCGTTAGAAAAAATCATGGAATTATTACCCAATAATTCAACAATGTTGACGGTAACAAATACATCAAAAGATGGAAGTTCTTCAGATTTTATGGAACGTGAATTATTATTCAAAGTTTTATTGGACATGAAAAAAGATTTGAACGATTTGCGTGCTTTAACATTAGATTTAATCAAACACAAAGATGTTGAAGATTTTAATGGCAATACACAAGAATTGATTCAGCGCGTTTATCAAGATCAAAACGAACCAGAAGAAGATTTTGTGCCAAGTCAATATAATTTGGTTCCAACGAAATCTGCTCCAATTACACCAAATTATCAACAATCGCAATACGATTATTCGAACGATGTATATGATGTAAGTCCAATCGAAGAACCAGAATCTCTTTCCTTACAAGATAACGAAAAAGAAATGATAAAATTGGCGTTGGAAAAACACAAAGGAAAACGTAAAATGGCGGCTGACGAATTGGGAATTTCTGAGCGTACATTGTACCGAAAAATCAAACAATATCATTTGTAATATGAACAAAATAAAACTATTCGTCCTTAGTATTTTTGCTATTTTTAGTTTAACAGGATGTATAAGATATACTCTTTCAGGAGCTGCAATTCAAGATGATTGGAACACAATTTATGTGGCAACTTTTCCGAATTACGCACCTCAACAAAATCCCACTTTGAGTCAAGATTTAACGATTGCGATTCAAGATATTTTTAGAAGTAGAACGAAGTTAAAGTTAAATTCGAACGAAAATTCTGACTTAATTATCGAAGGTGAAATTACGGGATACGATGTTGTTCCAGAAGCAATTCAATCAAATGATATTGCGGCAAAAAACCGTTTGACGATTTATGTAAAAGTTCGATACATCAACAATAAAGACGAATCAAAAAGTTATGACAGAACATTTTCTGCTTTCCAATTATATGACGGAAATGCGATGTTAAGCGCTGTAGAATCGTCAATTGTTCCTTTAATTATTGATGATATTCGCGACCAAGTTTTTGCGTCTATTGCGATGGATTGGTAAAAAAATAACCTTATATTTGAGCAATGACCAGAATTGAATATTTAGTAGCACATCCGTACGAAGTTGAGAAATCGGACATTCCACTTCTTAAAAAAGAGGTAGAAAAATATCCGTATTTCTACACATTGCGCGCTTTGTTACTTTATGGTTTAAAAAAGGAAAATCATCCTTCTTTTGAGGATTATTTGAACAAAACTTCAATTCACAGCAGCAATCGTGTCGATTTGTATCATTACATCAATTCAGAACCAATTCAGAAAGAAATTCAAACAAAAACTGAAACTATTTCTCCTGAAATGGAAGAAGAAAAAGTGGAAGAATTAGTTGAAAACGAAATTATTTCTGAACCAATTTTAGAAAACTCTACTTCTGAAATCATCGAAAACAATAACGAAACAGTTGAAGTTATTGATGAAATCATTGAAGAAAAAGAAGAAGAATTAAACCAAGAAATTGAAGTTGTTTCTGAAACTAATTCAGAAGAAATCAATGAAGATATTGTGGACGAAATGATCGAAAATGATACAGAAGAATCTGAATTGAGAACGGATCATGTTGTTGATATTATTTCGGATGAAGAATTGAACGAAGTTGCTGAAATCACGAATAAAGTTGTGGTAGAAAATAATTCGAAAGAAGAAAATTTAACTTCTGAGAATGATATCGAAAATGCTGTTCAACAAACTTCTGGAATTGAAATTATTGAATCTGAACCTCAGCAGGTAATTGAAACAATTGAAGATAATCAGGAAGAAGAAATTATAGAAGGATTGTCTGAAAATGCTGAAGTAATTGAAGAATCTGAATCTGAAACGATTGAAGAAAAAATAGAAATCATTGAAAATAATTCGGATGATTCGACGTTCTCTTTTTCGGATTGGTTGAAGAAAGTTCCTTCTCAATCAAAAACTCAACAAGAGATTGAGGAAGAGCAAGAAACTGCAGAAAGAGAAATAAAATATAAGTTGATTGATGACTTTTTGGAAAAAAATCCGAAAATCGTTCCGATGAAAAAAACGGATATTACACCAGTCAGCACACCTTCAAATTTCGTTCAGAATACGGAAGAATATTCGGATTTGATGACCGAAACTTTGGCTCAGATTTATACTGAGCAAAAAAAATATGATAAGGCAATTAAAGCTTATAAGATATTAATTTTGAAATATCCAGAAAAAAATAGTTTATTTGCAAATCGAATTAAAGAAATTGAAAATTTAAAAAACTCTAAATAATAAAATGGGACTATTTCAGTTTTTCATGATTATTATCATGATTTTATGTGTATTATTAGTACTAATCGTATTATCTCAAAACCCTAAAGGAGGAGGATTATCTTCTACTTTTGGAGGTGGCGGAGGAAGCCAAATGTTTGGAGTTCAAAGAACGAATAAATTCTTAGACAACACAACTTGGGGATTATTTATCGCTGTAATCGTATTGATTATTGGAGCAAGTGCTTCGCATGAAAATCCAAATGCGATAAAACCAATTAAGCCAAATGTTACGGCACCGGCTAATAATTTACCAACGCAACCTGCTGCAAACGGAGCAAGTCAAAATCAATTACCAGCTCAACCAGCGAAGTAATTTTGATAAGAAAATAAATTAAAAAACGCGAATCATCGAATGATTCGCGTTTTTTAATGCCTATAATTGAATATTTATTCATAATTTAGTCCTAAACATTGAATATGAAACACTATTACATCTTTATACCATTAATATCTTTGTTTCTTATTAATTGCAGTCAACAAAAAATTTTAAAAACTATTTCTATGAATGAATTAAATATTTTTAGAACTGCATTTGATGGCAAAGGGTGTAAAAACGAAATAAAAGTTTTCTCAAATATGAAAGATTTTGATGAATTTCAAAAGTCATTAATTATTCCGGGACAACGAAACGCTCCATTAGAAATAATCGACTTCTCAAATAAAAATATTGCAGTTATTTGTAAAGAAGATATTGATCGTTACGAAATCTCTGAATTAACTAGTTCTTCAAAAAAAAACATTTTAAAACTACATCAATATAAAGATGAAGCTGATAAATCCATCAACTTATTTTTTATAGAAATACCTAAAGAAATTAATTATTTAACACTAGAATATTGAAATTTATGAAAACAAAATTTATTATCTTATCTCTTCTGATGGGAGGAAGTTCGGTTTTTGCGCAAAGTAATCATTGGCTAGAATTGAAAAACAAAAATTTTCAACCTACTAATTTAGTTGAAAGATCAACTGTTCCTAAAGAATTCACTTTATTTAAATTAGATGTTACAAGTTTACTTAATGACTTAAATTCTATTGCCAACAAAGGGAATAACAATGCTCAGTTAGTAAACATTCCGAATGAAAATGGAGAAATAACAAAATATCTTGTTGAAGAAGCATCTATTATGGCGCCTAAATTACAAGAGAAATATAACATGATTAAATCTTATGTAGGGAAATCTGTTGATGGAAAAGCTACAATCCGTTTTAGCTATTCTCCATATCACGGTTTTAGTGCAATGATACAGAAAGGTCACGATATTTCTTATATTGATGCTTATACAGAAGATTTATCAACTTACATTTCTTACAGTAGAAAAAATGTTGATGATAATATTAATTTTTCTTGCCATACAGATGATGTATATCAACAGAAATTAATCAATCAAATCACAAATGATATACCAACAAATAAAACTGCTATTGATGGTAAAATGAGAAAATATCGTTTAGCTTTAGCGACAACTATAGAGTACTCTAGATACCATGTAAATAGAGCAGGATTATCATCTGGTACATACGAAGAAAAACTAGCAGCTGTTATTTCAGCTATAAATGTAGCTATGACTCGCGTAAATGGTGTTTATGAAAAAGAGTTTGGTGTAACTATGGAACTAGTGGAAAATAATGATAAAATTATTTTTATTACAACAGATGAATACACCAACAATAGTGGAAGTGCTATGCTAAAAGAAAATCAAATTGTTTTAGACAGAGAAATAGGTGTAGATAATTATGATATTGGCCATGTTTTTTCTACTGGTGGTGGTGGAGTAGCTTACTTACAAAGCCCTTGTAGCACAATTAAAGCAGGAGGTGTAACTGGATTAGGAGCACCTATAAATGACCCTTTCTATATCGATTATGTAGCTCATGAAATGGGACACCAATTTGGAGCACCACATACTTTTAACAATTCTTGTAGTGGAAATCGCTCAGGCGCTACAGCAGTTGAACCTGGTAGTGGAAGTACCATTATGGCTTATGCTGGTATTTGTCCTCCTAATGTACAAAATAATAGTGACCCTTATTTTTCTACTGTAAGTGTTAATAATATATATAATTTTATTACTTCTACAAATGGAAGTTGTTCAGTAAATACTGATTCAGAAAACAATGAACCTGTCATTGTTCTAGATAAATTGTCATATAACATTCCTCACTCAACCGCTTTTGTTTTGGAAGCAACAGCTAGTGATCCTGATGGAGATGCAATAACATACAACTGGGAACAAACAGATACACAAATAGCTACGCAACCTCCTGTATCTACTAATAAAAATGGACCAACATTTCGATCTCTTAATCCAACTACAGTAGGATACAGATACTTCCCTAATTTACAATCAATTGTTGATGGTAAATTAACTTTAGAGACAAATCCAGCTCCTATGAACTGGGAAGTTATTCCAAGCGTTGCTCGTACGCTAAAATTCTCTCTTTTAGTTAGAGATAACAATCCTAAAGGAGGTCAAACTGATCGTAAAAATGTTGTGCTTGTTACAAAAGATTTTGGCCCATTCAAAGTGACTTCGCAAGCGACAACTGATTATTGGACACAAAATTATCCTGCTACAATTACTTGGGATGTTGCGGGAACGGATGCAAACGGAATTGATACACAAAACGTAAAAATCTTATTATCAGTTGATGGAGGGAAAACATTTGATTATGTTTTAGCTGAATCAGTTCCAAATAATGGAAAATATGATTTCACAGTTCCAACGAATGTTTCGTTAACAAAGGAAGCGCGCATTATGATTAAAGCAATTGATAATGTTTTCTTAGCTGTAAATGCCGCAAATTTTGAAATTTCTGATAAATTAGCAACTTCTGAGATCAATTCGAAAGATTTAGGTACGATTTCTCCAAATCCTTCAAATGGAATAATCAATTTAGATTTTACAAAATCATTTACAACAGGTAAAATTACGGTGACAGATTTAGCAGGAAGAACAGTTTACTCAAACAAATTGAATTCTTCGAAATCTCAACAAGTTAATTTATCTAGTTTATCAAATGGTGTTTACATTGTTTCGATTGAAGCAGGTAACGAACAATTCACGAAAAAAGTGATTATCAAAAAATAATTATTCATAAAAATCACTTTAAATGCCAAGTTGTCATACAACTTGGCATTTTTGTTTTAAGGAGTGAAATTAACTTATCCATAATGGCAGAAATTGTGTGTTGGCACGTTTTTCGTTTATTTAAAACCATCAATTATTAAAATAAAAATACAAATATGTCACAATTAAACATTAAACCATTAGCAGATCGAGTGGTTATTGAGCCTGCTCCTGCAGAAACTAAAACAGCATCAGGAATTATTATCCCAGATTCAGCAAAAGAGAAACCTCAAGAAGGAATCGTTGTAGCAGTTGGTAATGGTAAAAAAGATGAACCAATAACTGTTGCAATTGGAGACAAAGTTCTTTACGGAAAATATTCAGGAACTGAATTAAAATTAGAAGGAAAGGACTATTTAATCATGCGTGAAGCTGATATTTTGGCAATCATCTAAATTTAGTTGTAATTAGTAAAATGTATTAAGTACAAAGTAACTTATTTTTTAATTTTTAATTATATTCGACTTAAGACTTAAGACAACAAAACTTATAAAAAAAATGGCAAAAGATATTAAATTCGACATTGAATCAAGAGACGCTTTAAAAAGAGGTGTTGATGCATTAGCAAATGCAGTTAAAGTAACATTAGGACCAAAAGGTCGTAACGTAGTTTTAGAAAAATCTTTCGGTGCTCCACATGTAACAAAAGACGGAGTTTCTGTAGCAAAAGAAATCGAATTGGAAGATCCAATCGAAAACTTAGGTGCTCAAATGGTAAAAGAAGTTGCTTCTAAAACAAACGACGTTGCAGGTGATGGTACTACTACTGCAACAGTTTTAGCGCAAGCTATCGTTCGCGAAGGTTTGAAAAACGTTGCTGCAGGTGCAAACCCAATGGACTTAAAACGTGGTATTGACAAAGCTGTTGCTGGAATTGTTGCTAACTTAAGAGAGCAATCTCAAGAAGTTGGTGATTCATCAGAAAAAATTAAACAAGTTGCATCTATCTCTGCAAATAACGATGATACTATTGGATCATTAATCGCAGAAGCTTTTTCTAAAGTTGGAAAAGAAGGAGTAATTACTGTTGAAGAAGCAAAAGGAACAGAAACTTACGTTGACGTTGTAGAGGGAATGCAATTCGATCGTGGATATCAATCTCCTTACTTCGTTACAAACGCAGATAAAATGATTGCTGAATTAGAGAATCCTTACATCTTATTATGTGAGAAAAAAATCTCTAACTTACAAGAAATCTTACCTTTATTAGAGCCAGTTGCTCAATCAGGACGTCCATTCTTAATTATTTCTGAAGAAGTTGAAGGTCAAGCTTTAGCTACTTTAGTAGTGAACCGTTTAAGAGGTTCTTTAAAAATTGCTGCTGTTAAAGCACCAGGATTTGGAGATCGTAGAAAAGCGATGTTACAAGATATCGCAATCTTAACAGGAGGTACAGTTATTTCTGAAGAGCAAGGAATTACGTTAGAAACTGCTACTTTAGAAATGTTAGGTACTGCTGAAAGAGTAGTTATTGACAAAGACAATACAACTATTGTTAATGGTGCTGGTGATGCAGAGCAAATCAAATCTCGTGTTAACCAAATTAAAGCGCAAGTAGAAACAACTACTTCTGACTATGACCGTGAAAAATTACAAGAGCGTTTAGCTAAATTAGCTGGAGGTGTTGCTGTATTATACGTTGGTGCTGCTTCAGAGGTTGAAATGAAAGAAATTAAAGACCGTGTTGATGATGCTTTACACGCAACTCGTGCTGCTGTAGAAGAAGGTATCGTTGCTGGTGGTGGTGTTGCTTTTGTCAGAGCTTTATCTAACTTAACAATTGATACTACAAATGCTGACGAAGCGACAGGTGTTAAAATTGTAACACGTGCAGTGGAAGAACCTTTACGCCAAATTGTTCATAACGCTGGTGGAGAAGGTTCTGTAGTTGTTGCAAAAGTAAAAGAAGGAAATGGTGATTTCGGATACAATGCGAAAACTGACGAATATGTAAACATGATCGAGGCTGGAGTTATTGATCCAACTAAAGTCGCTCGTGTTGCATTAGAAAACGCTGCTTCTGTTGCAGGTATGTTAATTACGACTGAAGCTGTTGTTACAGAAATTAAAAAAGATGAGCCTGCTATGCCACCAATGGGTGGAGGAATGCCAGGAATGATGTAATCATCAACTCATAAAAATATACAATAGAAAAAGCCATTCAGAACTCTGAATGGCTTTTTCATTAAGTCATAAATAATAAAAACTATATAATCGTCGATTTCCCCATCAATACATTTTCAAAATTAAAATATGAATGATGATCATGATCGCTCAATAATATCTTCGCAATATAATTTACCACAACAGACGTCGAATAATCGCTCGTTTCATCTAAATCTGAAGTTACAATCAAATTATTAATCGCATTTTCCACCGCATTTTCTATTGCTTTTGCCCCTTCTTCTAATCCCAAATAACGCAACATCATTGCGGCACTCAAAATAGAAGCCATAGGATTTGCAATTCCTTTACCTTTTGCCTGTGGATACGAACCATGAATAGGCTCGAACAATGCATTTTCTGTACCAATAGAAGCCGAAGGCAACAACCCTATACTTCCACCAATTACACTTCCTTCGTCCGAAATAATATCACCAAACATATTCTCTGTCAAAATCACATCAAATTGTTTTGGATTGATAATTAATTGCATCGCTGCATTATCAACAAACAAGAAATCTAATTCAACTTCTGGATATTTTTGGCTAATATCCATCGCAACTTTTCGCCATAAACGAGAGGTATCCAACACATTTGCCTTGTCTACCAACGTTACTTTTTTGCGACGCTTCATTGCTTCCTGAAAAGCTAAATGTGTAATTTGCTCAATGTCTTTTCTGTTGTACGAACACGTATCATACGCATGAGAACCATCTTGCGCTGTAAATTTTTCTCCGAAATAAATTCCATTAATCAATTCACGAAAAATAACCATATCTGTTCCTTCGATGTGCGAACGTTTCAATGGACTTTTCCCCAACAAAGATTCGTAAGCCTTGATTGGACGGATATTTGCAAATAAACCAAGTTCCTTTCTCAGCTTTAACAAACCTTGTTCGGGACGAACTTTAGCGTTCGGATTATAGTCATATTTTGGATCACCAATAGAACCAAACAAAACCGCATCTGCATCTTTACATAATTGCAATGTCGCATCAGGCAAAGGATTTCCCGTTTCGTCAATCGCAATTGCACCAATCAAAGCTTCCTCAAATTCGAAATTATATTTAAAAATTTGTTTAACGACTTTCAGAACTTTTATTGTTTCCGAAACGACTTCTGGTCCTATTCCATCGCCAGAAAGTACTGCAATTTTATGCGTTTTCATGTTGTAAAGATTTTTGGTTTTGTTCGTAAGTTTCTATTTTATCTTTTTGACTGATTAAAAAATCAATGTCATCATATCCGTTTAATAAACAGATTTTTTTATAAGAATCAACATCAAAGTTGATGGTTTGATCTTGAATTTTTAAGGTTTGATTTTCTAAATTAACTTCAAATTCAGTTGAAGAATTTTGATCGATGATTTCAAAGATTTGATTTAAAATTTCATCTGAAACAACGATTGGTAAAATTCCGTTATTCAATGCGTTTCCTTTAAAGATATCTGCAAAATAACTACTAATCACTACATCAAACCCATAATCTTTAATTGCCCAAGCGGCGTGTTCTCGGCTACTTCCACAACCAAAATTTTTACCTGCAACTAATATTTTTCCAGCATATTTTGAATCATTCAGCGGGAAATTTTCAATTGATTGATTATCTTGATTAAATCGCCAATCTCTGAATAAATTATCTCCAAAACCTTCTCTACTAATCGCTTTCAAAAAACGAGCTGGAATAATTTGATCGGTATCTATATTTTCTATTTTAATCGGAACAGCCGATGATTTTAGTTGATTGATTGAATCCATTTTGAGTAAATTTTAATTGATATCAACAATTTTTCCGTGAATTGCAGCAGCAGCAGCAATCAAAGGACTTGCTAATAATGTACGAGAATTTGGACCTTGACGACCTTCAAAATTTCTATTCGAAGTCGAAACACAATATTTTCCTTCCGGAACTTTATCGTCATTCATCGCCAAACAAGCCGAACAACCTGGTTCGCGCAATCTGAACCCAGAAGCTTCAAAAATTTTATCCAAACCTTCTTCTATCGCTTGCTTTTCTACTTGTTTCGATCCTGGAACAATCCACGCTGTTACATTTTCATTGCGCTGTTTTCCTTTCACATAATTTGCCACTTCACGCAAATCTTCGATTCTTGCATTGGTACAACTTCCGATAAACACATAATCAATTGGATGATTGATGATTGATTGATTATCTTGGAATCCCATATATTTCAACGCTTTTTCAAACGATTCTTTTTCATTATCGCTTAATGAATCTTTAGAAGGAATAATATCTTTCACCGAAATTCCCATTCCTGGATTCGTACCAAACGTAATCATTGGATAAATATCCGCAGCGTCAAATTCTATTTCTTCATCAAAAATTGCATCAGTATCACTTGGTAAAGTTTTCCAATATGCTACTTTTTGCTCCCAATCTTCTCCTTTCGGTGCAAATGGTTTATCTTTTAAATAAGCAAAAGTTGTTTCATCTGGTGCAATCATTCCACCACGAGCGCCCATTTCTATCGACATATTACAAACTGTCATTCGACCTTCCATCGACATATTCTCAAAAACATCTCCTGCATATTCACAGAAATAACCTGTTCCCGCATTTGTACCAACTTTAGAAATGATATACAAAATCACATCTTTTGGCTGAACATTTGGATTCAGTTTTCCATTAACTGTAATTCGCATCGATTTTGGTTTATTCATCAACAAACATTGACTAGCAAAAACCTGTGCAACTTGACTTGTTCCAATTCCGAAAGCAATTGCTCCAAAAGCTCCATGCGTAGATGTGTGACTATCACCACAAACCATGCTCATTCCTGGTTGCGTAACACCCAATTCTGGCGCAATAATGTGAACAATTCCTTGATACGGATGACCTAAGCCATAAAAAGTAATATTATTTTTTTCGCAATTAATCGCTAATTGCTCTAATTGTTGTTTTGATAATGGATCTCGAACTTGCTGATCTTGATTAATCGTTGGTACATTGTGATCCGCAGTTGCAACAATTTGATTTGGTCGAAAAATTGGAATATTTCTCGCTTCTAATTCTGCAAAAGCTTGTGGACTTGTTACTTCGTGAATTAAATGTTTATCAATATAAATCACTTGTGGTCCATTTTCTACTTGGCTGACAACATGGGCATCCCACACTTTATCGAATAATGTTCTCATGCGAATTTTCTCTGTGATGTTTGATTAAACTGATGCATTAATCCAAGTAAATCTTCACGAACAACTTCTTTCTTCAAATCTGCAATTTCTAAAAATTGTTCATATAAAATATCTAATTCATTTTTAGATGTATCGAAACCGATATCTTTTAGACGATAAGCTAACGCCGAACGCCCGCTACGAGCTGTCAAAATAATAGAGGATTCATTAACTCCAACATCTGCTGGATTGATAATTTCATATGTTTCACGGTTTTTAATCACACCATCTTGATGAATTCCAGAACTGTGCGCAAAAGCATTCGATCCAACAATTGCTTTGTTTGGTTGAACCATCATTCCCATTGTTTCAGAAGTTAATTGACTTAATTCTGTTAACATTTGAGCATTGATATCTGTATAGAAATTCAATTCTTTATGTTGTCTAAAAATCATCACAATTTCTTCTAAAGCTGTATTACCAGCGCGCTCACCAATTCCATTAATCGTACATTCTATTTGGCGTGCTCCATTTATTGCACCTGCAACTGCATTCGCTGTCGCTAATCCTAAATCGTTATGATTGTGACAAGAAATAATAACATTATCAATTCCTTGAACATGATCTTTCAAATATTTAATTTTACTTCCGTACTCAAAAGGCAAACAATAACCCGTTGTGTCTGGAATATTAAGAACCGTCGCACCAGCTTTTATCACTTCTTCACAAACTTGAGCAAGAAAAGCATTATCCGTTCTTCCTGCATCTTCAGCATAAAACTCAACATCATCTACAAATGTTTTTGCATATGCAACCGCTTCAACTGCACGTTCGATAATCGCTTCACGATTCGAATTAAATTTGTGAATAATATGAGAATCCGAAGTTCCAATTCCGGTATGAATTCTTGGTTTTACGGCATATTGTAAAGCTTTAGCTGCAGATTCTATATCTTTTTTGTTTGCACGAGTTAAACCACAAACTGTGGCATTTTTCACTAATTTTGAAATTGCATTTACGGCTTCGAAATCTCCAGGACTTGAAATTGGAAAACCAGCCTCGATAATATCAACGCCTAATTCGTCCAATCGAGCCGCAATTTCTAACTTCTGTTTTTTGTTTAACTTACACCCCGGCACTTGCTCTCCATCTCTCAGTGTCGTATCAAAAATTTGAATCTTCTCAGCACTCATTGCAATTAGTTTTGTTTGTTATTGTGATGTAAAATTAAAATTGTACTAACTTTAAATTTTCAAATTGAAAAGTGTTTTACAATTCTTAAAGCTAAAATATTTATCATAATCATTTTATTTTCAATACATTATATATAATTTAATTACAATGTCAAATCATAACAAAGACGCACTATTTAGTTTAATAAAGTCACTTAATCGTTCCGAAAAACGTCAATTCAAACTTTATGTAAATCGTCTGCAAATTAATGCAGATGCAAAATTTTTGTTATTATTTGAAGCATTGGATAAGTTGGAAGAATATGATGAAACGGCTATTTTGAAGAAAAAAATTACCACGAAACAACAATTATCTAATCTAAAAGCGCATTTGTACAAACAAATTTTGTTTAGCTTGAGAATGAATCCTTCGCAACAAAATTCGCGTATGCAAATACGTGAACAGTTTGATTTTGCTACGATTTTGTATCAAAAAGGCTTACACAAACAAAGTCTAAAAATGTTGGACAAAGCCAAAACTCAAGCCTTAGATTTTGACGAAAAAGCCATTGCTTATGATATTTTAGAACTCGAAAAAATTATCGAATCACAATTCATTACACGAAGTATTTCTGGTCGTGCAGATCAGTTGATTGAACAATCGGAGGAATTGAGTTTACAGAATTTACAAGCAAGTAAATTGTCTAATTTATCGCTAAAATTGTATAGTATTTTGCTCGAGAATGGATACGCAAAAGATGATGATGAAATTCAAAAAATTCAGAATTTCTTTGATTCGGAAACAAAAAATATCGATTTTAAGAAATTAAAATTCAAAGAGAAACTGTGGTTTTACAAAGCAAATGTTTGGTTGTCGATGTTAACGCAAAACCTACACTCTGCCTATGAATTTTCGAAAAAATGGGTTGAATTATTTTACGAGAAAAAAGAACGAATTCTTAGTCATCCAGTTTGGTTTATTAAAGGAAATAGCTATTTATTAAAGATCTTATACCTGAAAAAAAATTCTGAAGAATTTAAATTTTGGTTTGATAAATTAGAATCTGTTTACGAGATTTTGCCTCAAAATGATAATGTGGAAGCGCTTTGGTTTATCAATAAATTTAATAGCAAACTGAATTATTTTTTCATTAATCCGAAAGAAAATATTAGTCCATTTTTGATTAAAGATATTTTACGCGAAATAAAATTGCATCAACATAAAATCGATAATCATCATATTTTGGTGCTTTATTTAAAGATTGCTGCGTATTATTTTCTGAATAAAGATTGGGATAATTCCTTTGATTATTGTCAAAAAATTATCAATAGTGAATCTACAATTCAAGAAGATTTACATTTTTATACCCTGGTTTTGATTATGATGAATTTATATGATTCTGGCAACGATCAAGAATTGGATATGTATTCGTACAAAACGCATCAATTCTGCAAAAAGATGAAAAATAGTAACATTATTACACGAAAAATTAGTTTATTTTTTATTGAGTTGAATGATTTGTATCCACATGAAAAAGTTAAAGCTTTCAGAGAATTAGATGATTTCTTGAAAGATTCGGACAATCAAAATCTATTGCGAAGAAATACCAATTACATCAATCTTAGACGTTGGATGGAAGATAAAATTTAAATTTCATGAATTCAAATTAATAATTTCTCTCTATTTATCAAGTAAAGACATCTAATAATCTTGAAGTTGAATAATTTTCTATAAAATAAAATCTATTCAAATTATCTCAAAACAATAATTTATGTAAAAAATCATTGTTTTTTCTGCGTATTATTTCGCAAAAAAGGCTATTTATTAATACCTTTGCAACGTAAATATATTTTTGAGAAATGGAAAAACAACCTCAAGAGGTAGTGTTAGTTGGTGCTGGTATCATGAGTGCTACTTTAAGCATACTTCTTAAAAAAATTAATCCGGCTATTAAGATTTCTGTTTTCGAAAAATTAGATAAGATTGGATTTGAAAGTTCTGATGCTTTTAATAATGCAGGTACTGGTCACTCTGCTTTTTGTGAATTGAATTATACGCCAATGGACAAAAATGGAGTGGTTAATATTGATAAAGCAATTAATATTGCAAAACAATTTGAAACTTCGAAAGAGTTTTGGTCTTACTTAGTCGAAAATAATTACGTTTCTTCTCCAGAAAAATTCTTACGTCCTACTCCACATATGTCTTTTGTTTGGGGCGATGACGATGTAAATTTCTTGAAAAAACGTTACGAAAAATTATCTCAACATCCTTTATTTAAGGATATGGAATATTCGGATGATGTTTCTAAAATCAAAGAATGGGCTCCATTAATTGTTGATGGTAGAAAAGGTAACGAAAAAGTTGCGGCAACGCATATGAACTTGGGAACTGATGTAAATTTTGGTGAATTAACGCGTCAAATTTTCAAAGGTTTACAAGACAAAAAAGAAATTACATTAGAAACTGAACACGAAGTAAAAGACTTAACTCGTCTTAGCAACGGAAAATGGGCAGTAAAAGTAAAAGATTTAAAATCTGGAAATAACAAAGCACTTAATGCTGATTTCGTATTTATTGGTGCAGGTGGAGGAGCAATTTTATTGTTGCAAAAATCTGGAATTCCTGAATCGAAAAAATTTGGAGGTTTCCCAGTTGGTGGACAATGGTTAATTTGTCAAAACGAAGAAGTTATCAAAAAACATCATGCTAAAGTATATGGAAAAGCAAAAATTGGTGCACCACCAATGTCTGTTCCTCACTTAGATACACGTGTTATTGATGGAAAACAATCTTTATTATTTGGGCCATTTGCAACATTCTCAACAAAATTCTTAAAATACGGATCTAATTGCGATTTATTCAAATCTGTAAACTTAGGAAACGTAGGATTTTTGATGAATTGTGGTTTAAACAATATCGATTTAACAAAATACTTGGTAGAACAAGTGATGTTGTCTAAAGCGAAAAAAGTAGAAGAATTACAAGAATATTTCCCAGAGGCGAAATTAGAAGATTGGTTCGAACAAACTGCAGGACAACGTGTTCAAGTAATCGAAAAACAAGACGGAAAAGGAGTTTTGAAATTTGGTACAGAAATCGTAACATCTCAAGATGGAACAATGTCTGCCTTATTAGGAGCGTCTCCAGGAGCATCTACATCTGTTAGCGCAATGTTGAACTTGATGAAACAATGTTTCCCAGACTTGATGAAAAACAACTGGAACGAAGCGATCAAAGAAATGATTCCTTCTTACGGAGAAGATTTAGCGCAAGCTGAATTAGTTGAAGCATCAAGAGCTCGTACAACTAAAGTGCTTAAAATTTTAGATTAAGATTTTCTTACATCATATAATTATAAATCCTGATTTTCATTTATCAGGATTTTTTTTTTTGCACGAAACTTAAGAGCATAAAAAAGGTTTGAGAATAAATTCTCAAACCTTTTAATTTTTTCTGAACATCTTAGTCTTTCTAGTCTTCGCTTTTGATAATTTCGTATTCAACTTGCATCACTCCTGTGTTGGTGTGACCAATTTCGCTGAATGCAGCTTGACTTAAGTCTAAAACTCTAGATTTAGCGTATGGACCTCTGTCGTTGATTTCTACAACCACAGATTTACCATTTCTGATATTCGTAACTTTTACTTTCGTACCAAATGGTAAAGACTTATGGGCAGCTGTTAGTTCGTGTTTGTCATACGTTTCACCACTAGCTGTCTTGCGTCCGTGGAATTTGTCTCCATACCAAGAAACAACTCCTGTCGAGATTTTTCGAGCGCTATTCTCGATAAGTTCTCCAACCAACTTTTCATCTTCAACTGATAATGTATCTTTTTTGATGGTATCATTATCAATATCTTTACTAAATCTTTTCTCAGAAGCTGGCATAATAATTGTGTCATTATTACCAGAATCCTTAAAAATTTTACCATCAGCATTTGCTATTGGAAAAATCATTAACATTGCTATAAACGCTGTAATGCTTTTCGTCATCCTTTAGATATTTCTGATTTACTTTGCAAATTTAAGGGTATAAACAGCTTCTTATTTAGAATTATTCTAATCGATTGATTTTTAATTCTAAAATCTCTTGTGCTTTGCGAATTTAGATGCCTACAGCGATTTGTTAATTTAATGTTAAAATAAACTTGTAATCATAATTTTTTTGGCAATTATTTACTTAAATCGGATATATTACTGATTATCAATAAATAATCATTTTATATAATTTGAAGAAATTTATCAAATAAAGAAATAAAAAAGGTAAAGTTTACAAAACTTTACCTTTTCTTAATTTTTAAAGATTTAAAAATCAATTATAAACTAGCTAAAATGTCTTTTACTTTAGCCGAAATTAATTTTCCTTCCGCTTTACCAGCTAATTTAGAAGCAGCAGCTCCCATTACTTTTCCCATATCTTTTGGAGAAGTAGCGCCAACCTCTGCAACAATTTCTGTAATTGCAGCTGTTAATTCCTCGTCTGATAATTGAGCAGGTAAAAATTGTTGAATAACTTCTGCTTGCGCCAATTCTTTTTCAGCTAATTCTTTACGTTCGTTTGCTTCGAATTGTTCAGCAGCTTCTTTACGTTGTTTTACTAATTTTTGTAATAAAGCAATTTCTTGATCTTCTGATAATTCTCCGTTAGCTCCAGATGTTTTTGCTAATAATAATTCAGATTTTACAGCTCTTAAAGCTTCTAAAGCAACATTATTTTTAGCTTTCATCGCTTCTTTTAACTGTGCCATTATTTGAGTTTCTAAATTCATTTGTTTTGCTTTTAGACTACAAATTTAATACAAAAAAAGGCTCATCGCAAAAGCAATGAACCTTTTCTATAATAAGAATATTTTTTACGAGTGATCGTTTATTAATCTACGTTATCGTGTAGAAAATTGTTTGGACGAATTTGTGTTTCGTTATTACGATTTGTTCCGACAGAAAAATCAGAAGATTGATTATCATTACGATCAGATAAATTCAATCCTTGACGTTTGTAAGCAGGAATTGCTTCGTATTCGTCTACTTGAGAATTCGTCATCGTATTGTTGAATTTAAAATTAAATTGTTTCAAACGATTTCTTCTCTCTTCAATCATACTATTTAATTCAGGATCATTTGATTGCTCAATTGGTTGACTAAATGGATCTATAGCAACCTGTACTTCTTCAGCTTGTGGAGCAGTAGAATGAGCTATATTAGATTGAATTGGCTCTACATTTCCATATCCTTCGTTCTTTGGAGCTTGGTATCCAGCATAATTATTTTGAGGATAATTTGACTGTTCTGAAGCTACAGGATTAGAATATGAATTATATGTTTGATTATTATTTACATTATTCGTTGGTTCTTGCGGACGATTAAAATCAGATTTCAAACGTGGTTCGAAATCGTCGTAAGAACGTCTTTCTTGAACTGGCTCATCTTCAATATCATCTAAAACATAACGCTTTGGAGAATTGTTTTCTTCGAAAGATTCTTCTGGCGTATTGTGATAAGTTTGTTGTTGAAAACTTTGGTTAATATCTGCTTGACGATAATTATTTTGAGGAGCCTTTGGCGTTTGATTTTGTTGAGACGTTTGTGGTTCTTGTTGAGAAGCATTAGAACGACCAAAGTCTAACGTCATTGGTTTTACACGATTTACAAAAGGTTGCTCAACTGATAATGTTTTATTTATTGGTTGCTCTTCCTCTAATGTGTGTACAATTTTTTGTTCCTCTTTTCCTGTATAAGCTTGATCTTCTGTAGGAAAACCAGTTGCCACAACAGTTACAGAGATAGAATCTCCTAAATCTAAGTCTTCACCAATACCCATGATAATATTTGCACTATTACCAGCTTCTTGTTGAATGTAATCATTGATGATACCGATTTCATCCATTGTAATTTCGTTATTACCAGACAAAATCAATAACAATACGTTACGTGCACCTGTAATTTTGTTGTTGTTTAACAATGGAGAATCTAAAGCAGAAGAAATTGCATCTTTCGCTTTGTTTTCACCAGAACCTTGCGCAGATCCCATGATTGCTGTACCAGAATTTTTAAGTACTGTACGCGCATCACGTAAATCGATGTTCATTGCATAGTGTTGTGTAATAACTTCTGCAATTCCTTTAGCTGCTGTTGTTAAAACCTCATCAGCTTTTGAGAAACCATTTTTGAAACCTAAGTTTCCGTATAATTCACGTAATTTATCATTATTAATCACAATCAATGAATCTACGTTTTGTCTTAATTTTTCGATACCTTTTTCGGCTTGTTCCAACCTCATTCTTCCTTCGAAAAAGAATGGCGCTGTAACAATCCCTACTGTTAAGATATCCATTTCTTTTGCAATACCAGCAATTACTGGTGCTGCTCCGGTTCCTGTACCACCACCCATTCCGGCAGTAATAAAGACCATTTTAGTTCCTTCGTCTAAAACAGCTTTTACATCATCCATACTTTCGATAGCAGATTGCTCTCCTACCTCAGGATTTGCTCCAGCTCCTAAACCTTCTGTTATTGCTTGTCCTAATTGAATTCTTGTTGGTACTGGACTATTTGCTAATGCTTGAGAGTCCGTATTACAAATTACAAATTCTACACCTGCAATTCCTTGTTCAAACATGTAGTTTACGGCATTACTACCTCCACCACCTACTCCGATTACTTTGATAGCTTGAGATCGGCTCTTTGGTAAGTTGAACACAATATCTCCTGTTAACATATCACTCATATTTTCTTATTAAATTGGTTCGTAATTTATTCTATTTTATTCTTATTATTCAGTTTCGTTGATCATTTGGATAAATTTATCCGTCCATTTCGAAAAGAAATTTTTCTTTTCTGGTTTAGATTTAGCTTCTTTCTTTTCACCAATTTCTTGATCCAAGAATTCATCTACTACTTCTTCTCTTTTTGGTTTTTGGATAATTTCTTCCTCAACAACAATTTCAGCTTTCACAGTCTTTGTTTGTTGTGTTGGTTGAATTCCAATTTCTAATTCTTCTTGGTTATTTAAATTATTAATAACTGGTTTTTCATAAATTTCGTGCTGATAATTCGCCGCTAATTCTTCTAAACCTTTCATTAATAATCCAACAGATGTTGCATATTCTGGTCCGCTAATTTCCTCAGCTTTTGCTCCGACAATATGTTCGTTAGAGTATCCAATTCTTACATCCATTCCTGTTACATATTCTGTAAGTTGACGAATGTGTTTCAATTTAGATCCACCACCTGTTAAAACGATTCCTGCAATCAATTTTTTGTTTTGATCTTCGCAACCGTAGTTTTTTAATTCCAAATATACTTGTTCCAAAATTTCCTGCACACGTGCATGAATAATTTGTGACAATCTTTTTAATGATATTTCTTTTGCTTCGCGTCCTTTTAAACCAGGAATCGATACAATTTCAGTTTCTTTATTTTCTCCTGGCCAAGCAGAACCAAATTTTTCTTTTAAAGCTTCGGCTTGCTTTCCAATAATAGAACATCCAACTTTAATGTCTTCTGTAATCACATTTCCTCCAAACGGAATAACAGATGTGTGTCGAATAATATTATCCTTAAAAATTGCAATATCCGTTGTTCCACCACCTATATCAATCAATGCAACACCAGCTTCTTTTTCTTCTTCGCTAAGCGCAGCACTAGATGATGCAATTGGTTCTAAAGTAATACTTGCCAAACGTAAACCAGCAGCTTTTACACAACGTGCAATATTTCGGATCGATGAAACTTGTCCTACAACCACATGGAAATTAGCCTCTAAACGGCTTCCGTACATACCGATTGGTTCGCGGATTTCACCTTCGTTATCAACCTTAAATTCTTGAGGAAGAACATGGATAATTTCTTCTCCAGGTAACATGACTAATTTGTAAACTTGATTTGTTAATAACTTTAAATCAGTATCATCAATCACGTCTTCTGAATTGGTACGAGTAACGTAATCACTATGTTGTAAACTACGAATATGTTGTCCGGCAATACCAACAGTAACATCAGTAATTTTGACACCAGATGATCTTTCAGCCTTATCAATTGCCTCTTTTATCGAGTTAATGGTTTGTGTAATATTATTTACAACACCTCTGTGTACACCTAAGCTTTTTGCTTGTCCGTGTCCAAGAATTTCGATTTTTCCGTTCTCATTTTTTCGTCCGACAAGCGCTACAATCTTTGTAGTCCCTATGTCTAAGCCAACTGCAATCTTACTATTGTTCTCCATTTTTTATTCGTTTGGTTGCTACAACTTGGTTTACAAATTTCAAGCTCAATTTTTCATAATCTTCAGTTCCTATAAAATCAATGTATTGATTATAGAATAATTTTAGATTATGTAACTTCTGTTCAAAGTTGTTTAAAGTTCCTAATTCTATATAATAGTTTCCTGTGTTTACAATTAAATTAAAAGAACGTTGTCCCACTTTTTGAATTGCTATGATGTGATTTTTTAATAAATCGTCAGCTTTCAAAGCTTGAACAAATTTACTCAAATCTTCATATTCATTCGGTTTTACATCACCAGAAACTAAAATTACATCCGCTGAATTTAATTTAGATAAAGGCATTTTTCCGCCTTTTGTTGTCAAATAAAATTCATTTTTCAGCGTCTTTATTCTTGCTACTGCTGAGTTTGCTTTTATGTCAAGTCGTAAATGTCCGTTGATATCTTTACTGACTTGTACAGAATCCACAAAAGGACTCTCACTTACTATTTGTTCGATTTCTTTTACATTCACTTCTCTTAGAGATTGTTTCATAATGTTTTTTCCATCTTTGTTGATAATTTCTCTTATAGATTCATCATTAATAAAATAATTATCAACTGGCTGAACAAACGCCACGTCAATTTTATTCACTGTACGCGAAGCATTCTTAATTACCGTAAAACTAATCAAACCGATTAGCAAGGCAACTCCAAAAATCACTTTTATGATTTTCAATTTACGCTTCACTTAACCACTCTTTTATTGGTTTAACAATTGTATCAATATTTCCTGCTCCAACAGTCAATAATACATCAAAATCTTGTTTTTTGATGTTTGCTAAACTATCTTCTAATGAAGATACTATTTTTTCATTTAAATTCACCTTTTCTAGCAACCAATTTGAAGTAATTCCTTCGATTGGTAACTCTCTGGCAGGATAAATGTCTAATAAAATCAAACTATCTAACTGCGATAAACTTTGTCCAAACTCTTCTGCGAAATCTCTTGTACGTGTAAATAAGTGAGGCTGAAATACTCCCAACACTTTTTTACCCGGATAAAGTTCACGAACTGAACGAATTGCTGCATTCAATTCTGTTGGATGATGTGCATAATCGTCGATGTAAATTTTTCCATTTGCTTCGAAACGATTAAAACGTCTTTTAACTCCAACAAAAGTTGATAAAGCTTCTTTAATTTTATCATGAGGAACACCCATATAATCTGCAACAGCCAAAGCCGCAACCGCATTTTCCATATTGTGATGGCCTGGTAATAAAATTCCAACGTCTGTCAATGAACCGTTTGGCGTTTTTACATCAAACACATAATGTCCATCAATAATTCTTACATTGTGTCCATCATAATCTGCGTCCAAATCTACTCCATACGTAAAAGCTCCTTCGAAAGGCAAACCTTTGTGAACAAATAATTTTTCTTCCACAATTGCCGCAAATTCTTGAAACGATTTTTTCACTTCATCACGCTCACCATAAATATCCAAATGATCTGCATCATCACTTGTGATAATCGCTAATTTTGGAGAAAGACGTAAGAAAGAACGGTCAAACTCATCGGCTTCTGCAACTGTATATTTAGATCCATTTAAGATGATATTCGAATCGTAATTTTCTGCAATACCACCTAAAAAAGCTGTACATTCTACATTCGCAACTTTTAGGATATGTCCTAAAATAGATGAAGTCGTTGTTTTTCCATGTGTTCCCGCAACACCAATATTGTATGTATGTTTGGTAATTTCACCTAACACTTCTGAACGTTTCATGACTTTAAAATCATTCACTAAAAAATAATTTAGTTCTGAATGATCTTTTGGTACTGCTGGCGTATAAATTACCAACGTATTTTTTGGATTAATTCCTGCTGGAATTAACTCGATGTTATCTTCAAAATGAATATCAATTCCTTCAGCAATCAATTCAGTTGTTAACTCGGTTTGTGTTTTGTCATAACCTACAACTTCTTTTCCGATTGACTTGAAGAAACGTTCCAAAGCACTCATTCCGATTCCTCCTGCACCGATGAAATAATAATATGTTTTATCTAAAATATTCATTATAATAAATTCAATAATATATCTACAATCTTTTTTGTTGCGTACGGTTTCCCTAATTGCTTAATGTTTTGAGATAATTTATTTTTTAATTCTTCATTATTCGCCAAAGCAATTACTTCTTTGACTAAAATTTGTTTTGCATCTGCATCTTTCACCATGATCGCTGCATCCTTTTCAACCAATGCTTGTGCATTTTTGGTTTGATGATCTTCTGCCGCTGTTGGCAATGGAAGCAAAATAGTTGCTTTTCCTACAATACACAATTCCGAAATCGCCATTGCTCCTGCACGAGAAACAATCATATCCGAAGCTGCATAAGCATCTTTCATGTTGAAAATAAATTCGGTTACATGAATCGTTGGATATTTATCGCCAACCAAATTTTTGATTTTTTGATAATCTAACTTTCCTGTTTGCCAAATCAATTGAACGCCACTTGCAACAAATTCGTCAAGGTTTTCTAACCAAGCATTGTTCATTGCTCTTGATCCTTGTGAACCACCAACTGATAAAATAGTTGGTTTTTCTGGATCTAATCCAAAAGCTGAAATTGCTTCTGCTTTTGAAGGTAAATTTTGAAAAATTTCGGCACGAATAGGATTTCCTGTGTAATGCACTTTTTCTTGCGGAAACTGAGAAATTCCTTCGTAAGCTGTACAAATAGCACTAGCTTTATTTTTCAAAATTTTGTTGGTAACTCCTGGAAACGAATTCTGTTCTTGTAATAAAATCGGAACATTTTTACTTCCCGCTACCCACAACATTGGTCCACTTGCATAACCTCCTGTACCAACAGCTAAATCTGGCTGAAAATCTTTGTAGATTTTCTTTGCAAGATTTAAACTTTTTATCAATTTGAAAGGGAACTTTAAATTCGCTTTCATGTTACTTCTATCAAATCCAGAAATTGGTAAACCTTTTATGTCATACCCAACTTTTGGCACTTTTTCCATTTCCATTCTTCCTTCTGCTCCAACGAACAAAATTTGTGCATCTGGCAAACGACGTTTTATTTCGTCTGCAATTGCAATGGCTGGATAAATATGTCCACCTGTTCCTCCGCCGCTTATTAAAACTTTAGGCGATGTCTTCGATGTATTCTTCACTTAATACTTTTCTATCTTGTTCTAATTCTTCTTGCGATTTAATCTGAGTACTTACACTCAAAATTATTCCGAACGAAATACATGTCATCCAAATGGATGTTCCTCCGTAACTAATCATTGGTAAAGGTTGCCCTGTTACTGGAATTAAATTAACCGCTACAGCCATGTTTACCATTGCTTGTATAATAATTGGTAAGCCCACTGCAAACACAAGTAGCGTACCAAAAACGGTATGAATTTTTGATGCGATGATACAAATCCGTATTAAAATCAGAAGGAAAATTCCGATTAATAGAATTGCACCAATTGCACCATATTCTTCTACAATAATCGCGAAGATAAAATCGGATGATGACTGAGGTAAAGTTTGTTTGAAAACACTTTTTCCTGGTCCAGCCATTTCATTCAATCCTCTTGCAATTGCAGCTTTTGCATGTAAAACTTGATAACTTTCTAATCCAGAATCATCATTAAATTTCTCGATACGTGACATCCATGTGTGCACACGAGAATTTGTTACTAAATCTGGTCGAGATAAAGCCATCCACACAAATCCGCCACCAAGAATAAAACCTACCGCAGCAATTGTAAATAAATATTTGAATGGAAATCCACCAATAATCAACAATATTCCACACATTCCAGCTAACATCAACGCTGTTGAACCATTAGAAGGAAAGATTAACCCTACAATTACAATAATTGGTAAGAATAACGGAACTGCTGTATTTTTCCACGTATATTCTTTGTCTCTATTTTTTGTTAAATAACGAGCTATATAAATCAACAACGCTTGCGAAGCAATCATCGAAGGCTGAATACCAATTCCAGTTCCCGGAATCGTTAACCAACGTGCAGCATTTGCACCACCAATAGTTTGTCCTTGTACGAGTGTTATTGCCAAAACTCCAGAAAGTATAACAACAGCCGTTAAAGCAAACAAACCAAACCAACGATAATCAATACGTTGTAATCCATAAATGATAAATAAACCAATTAATAAAATCCCCGCGTGCTTACCTAAATGCCCAAAAATAGTACCCGATCCTACCGTATACACCAAGTTAGAACTCGCTGAATAAACAGGTAAAAACGAAAATAGTGCTAACAATAAAATGAAAGCCCAAAGCGGTTTATCGCCTTTAAAATATTTTTGTACGATGTTAGACATTGGTTAGTTGTGTTATTATAATTTGCGTACGTTTTCTTTAAATTGATCTCCACGATCTTCATAACCGCTGAACAAATCGAAACTTGCACAAGCAGGTGATAGTAAAACCGTTTCTCCTTTTGCTGCTAATTTATATGATTGCGCAACACAATCTTTCATATTATTTGTTTCAACAATTGTATCGATGTATGGCCCGAAAAATTCAACAATTTTTGCGTTATCAACACCCAAACAAACAATTGCTTTCACTTTCTTTTTCACGAAAGGTAAAACTTCGTTATAATCGTTTCCTTTATCAGTTCCTCCAACAATCCATACAACTGGTTTCGTCATACTTTCCAAAGCAAAATACGTTGCATTCACATTTGTTGCTTTAGAATCGTTGATAAAATCAATTCCTCCAATTGTCAAAACAGGCTCTAAACGATGTTCAACCGATTTAAAATCAGACAAACTCTTTTTTAGTTCCTCATTATTGATATCAATAATTTTTGCAGCTACAGCCGCAGCCAATGAATTAGAAACATTGTGTTTACCAATTAATCCTAAATCATTTACTAACATTGTAAAATCACCATTCGAATCGTTCACACGGAACAATTCATTGTTTGCGTATGCTTCATTTGTTGCATCCATCATTGTGAACGGTTTGCGATGAGCACGAATATCAATCTGATCAATCATCTCCATTGTTTTTGGATCATCCAAATTGTAGATAAAATAATCGTTTTCATCTTGGTTTTCAGTAATTCTGAATTTAGCCTTTGCATACAAATCAAACTGATAATTGTATTGGTCTAAATGATCTGGTGTAATGTTCAGCAAAATTGCAACATACGGTTTGAAATCTGTTTTGATATCATCTAACTGAAAACTACTTACTTCTAGTACATAATAATCGAAGTTATCTTCAGCTACAGATTTTGCAAAACTTTTTCCGATGTTGCCACCTAATCCTACATTTAATCCAGCTTGCTTTAGGATATGGAACATCAAACTTGTTGTTGTTGTTTTTCCATTAGATCCTGTAATCGCAATAATTTTTGCATCTGTATAACGAGACGCAAATTCAATTTCAGAAATAATTGAAATTCCTTTCGCTTCTAATTTCTGAATTAGCGCTGCTTTTTTTGGAATACCTGGACTTTTCATTACTTCATCGGCATTCAGAATTAATTCTTCTGTGTGCTGACCTTCTTCATAAGCAATTCCGTGCTCCTCCAAAAGTTGTTTATACTTGTCTTTTATTTGTCCCATGTCCGAAAGAAAAACATCAAAGTTTTCTTTCTTCGCAAGAATAGCTGTTCCTACGCCACTTTCTCCTCCTCCTAAAACGACTAATCTTTTCATTTTTTATCTAATCTTTAAGGTAATAATACTAATTACTGCTAAAATGATTCCGATGATAATTGCACGTACCACGATTTTACTTTCATGATAACCTAACTTCTGAAAATGGTGATGTAGAGGAGACATCAAAAAGATTCTACGACCTTCACCAAATTTCTTTTTCGTGTACTTGAAATAAGACACCTGTAACATTACTGATAAACTTTCTGCGAAAAATATTCCACACAAAATTGGTAATAATAATTCTTTACGAACGATAATTGCTAAAACAGCAATAATTCCTCCGATTGTTAAACTTCCTGTATCACCCATGAACACTTGAGCTGGATAGGTATTATACCAAATAAATCCTATCAAACCTCCAAGGAAAGCTCCACAGAAAATCAAGACTTCTTCTGAACGCGGAATAAACATAATGTTCAAATAATCGGCGAACATTAAATTTCCGGAAACGAAAACAAACATCGAGATTGCCGCCATAATCACAGCCGAACTACCTGCTGCTAAACCGTCGATTCCATCTGTTAAATTTGCTCCATTCGAAACTGCTGTAATGATAAAAATTACTGCAAAAATAAAAATCGCTGCAACCGCCCATGTTGGTCGATCTTGCGCATCCATCCAAAATAAAATATCAGAATAGTTAAATTCATTTCCTTTCACGAAAGGCATTGTTGTTTCTAACGTTTTTTCTTCTGAACCAAATTTTATTTGTCGGCTGTATTCTGTTTGTTCTGTTCCTACAGGCGTTTTTACTCTATTTTCTTGATGTTTTACAGTCACTGTTGGACTGAAATAAAGCATTAATCCAACTACAACTCCAAGACCAACTTGTCCTAAAATTTTAAATTTACCTTGTAAACCTTCTTTGTTTTTTCTAAAAACTTTGATGTAATCGTCTAAAAAACCAATCACACCTAACCAAATTGTTGAAACCAACAAAATGATAATGTAAATATTATCTAATCTCGCAAAAAGTAAAGTCGGAATTAATGTCGCCAAAATGATGATTAAACCACCCATTGTTGGCGTTCCTGCTTTTTCGATTTGTCCTTTTAAACCTAAATCACGAACAATTTCGCCCATTTGTTCTTTACGTAAATAACTGATGATTCGTTTTCCGTAAAACAAACTGATGAACATTGCCAATAAAATTGCCATTCCCGCACGGAAAGACGTGTATTGAAACATACGCGCTCCTGGAAAATGGATACCTTCTAAATAATCAAATAAATAGTATAACATTCTTTATTTGTTCAATATTTTACTCAATTCTGATGCAACTTCTACATCAGAAAAATGTGTTCTTACTCCGTTAATTTCTTGATACGTCTCGTGACCTTTTCCCGCAATCAAAATAATATCTTTTGATTCGGCCATTTTAAGTGCTGTTTTTATAGCTTCTTTTCGATCTGTAATCTTCAAGGTGCGATTATAAAATTGCGCTTTTACACCAATTTCCATCTCACGAAGAATTTCTTCTGGATCTTCTGTTCTTGGATTATCTGATGTAAAAATGGCAAGATTAGATTTTTCGCTCGCGATATCCGCCATTTCTGGACGTTTTGTTTTATCACGATCTCCACCACAACCTACAACTGTTATTAGTTTTTCATTTTTGGTACGAATTCCTTCTATTGTATCTAATACATTTTCTAACGCATCAGGCGTATGTGCATAATCTACGATTACAATAATTCCTGATTCTGTTTTGAATGTTTGAAAACGACCATCAACATTTCCAAGTGTACTCAACGCTTTTAGAACTTCTAATTCATCTTGTCCTAATATTGACGCTACACCAAAAACTAATAATAAATTATATGCATTGAATTGACCAATTAATGATGTCCAGAATTCTTTTCCATTGAATTCTAATTGCATTCCATCAAATTGGTGTTCAATAATTTTTCCTTTAAAATCTGCATCAGTTTTTAGCGCATACAATTTTTTCGTAGCAACTGTATTCTGAAGCATTACTTTTCCGTTTTTATCATCTGCATTCGAAATTGCCGTAGACGTTTTTGGTAAATCGTCAAAGAATTTCTTTTTTGCTGCAAGATAATTTGCAAACGTTTTGTGATAATCTAAATGATCGTGTGTGATATTCGTAAATCCAGCCACTTCAAAATGCAAACCAGCAATTCTATTTTGATGAATTCCGTGCGAAGAAACTTCCATAAAAGCAAATTCGCATCCTCTATCTACCGCTTCGCGAAACATTTTGTTCAATGTCAAAATATCTGGCGTTGTATGGGTAGACGGAATCACTTCACCATCAATTACAATTTTAATCGTCGAAATTAATGCACAAGCATAACCTAATTTTGTAAACAATTCGTACAACAAAGTTGTCGTTGTTGTTTTTCCATTCGTACCTGTAACTCCAACAAGTTTTAAATCTTTTGTTGGATTTCCATAAAAATTAGAAGCTAAAATTCCTAATGCAATCGTTGAATTTTCAACTTTCACATACGTTACTCCTTCAACTAAATTTTCTGGCAAAACTTCGCAAACAATTGCTTTAGCACCTAAACCAGTCGCTTTTTCTATATACTGATGACCGTCAACTGTAACTCCATTTACAGCGACAAAAACATCATCGTTTGAAACTTTTCTTGAATCAAATTGAATATTATTGACTTCAACTTTTGTTGAACCAATCGTTTCTGAGATGGAAACTTTATATAATAAATCAACTAAATTTCTCATCCTTCCAACATTAAATAAATTGTCTCACCCTTCTTAAATCTTGTTCCCGCAGGAATGGATTGATTTGTTACTTTTCCAAACCCTGAATATTGTACATCTAAACCTAAATTTTCTAATACCGGAATTGCTTTAGATCCTGTATGACCAGTCACATTTGGCACTATATTTTTAGAATTACTAACATTAATATCATCTCCTTTTTTAAACTCTTTCACCGCGTTCTTTTTTACTAAATCGCGTGGCAAAGGTATGGGAGTTTTTGAATATACCCAATCGGCAATTTTCTTAAAAACTGGAGCAGTTACACTACCTCCATAAAACCCTTTGGCTGTATTTGGTTTGTGAACAACAACAATACAAGAATACTTTGGTTTTTCTGCTGGAAAATATCCTGCGAATGATGCACGATATTGCATTCCTTTACCATCTCGCTTCCAATAATCAACACGAGCAGTTCCTGTTTTACCAGCAATATCGTAATTACTATTACTAATAATACGTCCCGTTCCTTGTTCTACTGCTCCTCGAAGCATTTCTTGCATTTGTTTTACATTTTCCAAAGTAGTTAATTGATCAACCAAAACAACTGGTTCGAAAATTTTATCAGGTTCACCTTTACGTGTGATTTTATCCATAAATAATGGCTTCAGCATTTTACCATTATTTGCCACTGCGTTATAGAAAGTCACAATCTGAATTGGAGTTAATTGTAAACCATACCCGTATCCCATAACAGGTAACGTAATATTACTCCAAGATTTACTATCTGGACGGTGCATAATTGGACTTCCTTCTCCAAGAATATCTACTCCAAGAGGCGAAGTCATATGCCATTTATCCATTTTTTCGAAGAAAGCCTTTGGATTTTCTCCGTAAAATTTATTTATGATTTTTGCTGTCCCGATGTTTGAGGACTTCTTCATTACTCCATCTACAGTTAAGGTTCCATAACCATGTGTATCTGTAATTGTACGTCCATAGAATTTATAACTTCCACCTCCCGTTTCTACTGTCGAATTTTTATTGATAAATCCATCATCCATTGCCGCAAGCAACGAAACTGTTTTGAAAGTAGATCCTGGCTCAGCAGCTTCACCAACCGCATAGTTATAATCGTCGATATATGTTCCGTCTTTTTTACGAGATAAATTTACAATTGCACGAACTTTTCCTGTCTGAACTTCCATCACAACCACACTTCCGTGTTGCGCTTCAAATTCAGAAAGTTGTTTGTACAAAGCATCATAAGCAACCATTTGCAAATCGGCATCTATTGTTGTGTAAACAGATGATCCGGCTTGAGGCTCTTGTTCCCAACTTTTCATTGGTTTCCATTTTCCACGTCCCATAAATTGCTCCCAACGACGACCTTCAATACCGCTTAATAAGTCAGAATAAGCTCCTTCTAATCCAACTTTTCCGCGTTGATCATCGTAACCAATTGTACGAATACCAATATCTTGAACGATTAATTCTCGTTTTGATTCAGTTTCATGAATAAATCCACCTTTGTTTTGACCTTTGTTGAAGATTGGAAATTTTTTGATGCGTTGATATTGCTCATAATCCAAATCTTTCACCAACATCATGTAACGATTTTTCTTTTTACGTTCTGTAGAAAATTTGTCGTAAAAATAAGAGGGAGATTTTGTAAACATCTTACCTAAAGAATCGGCAAGATTATGCATTTCTGTTTTGAATAATTCATCTTTGATCACCGTCAAATCCACATAAACATTGTGTTTTGTAACAGTTGTAGCCATTAGTGCGCCATTAGAAGCATATAAATTACCACGCTCCGCCGTAACAGTATCTAATCTAAAATTATTCTTTTCGGCAAAACGCTCTAATTCAACCCCTTCTACAATGTTAATTCGAAACATAAAAACAATAATAAAGATGGCCCAAATCGCAAGCGCGCCGGCAAATACCCATCCTTTGATGACAATATTGTTTTTATTTTTCGCTGACTTCGTCATAAACTTTGTCTACTATATAATAAGGTTGTTTATCTGGAATTTTCAAACCATACACTGCCGTACGCTCCAAAATTTCCGTTTCTAATTGCATACGCATCAAATCGCGATGCTTATCTGTATATTGAGATTTTAAATCTTCTACTTTATCTTGCAATTCAGCGATTCGAACCACTTTTCGATCAACTAAATGCGAACTCGAAATACTCAAAAAAGCCAAACCTACCAGATACAACATGAACTTCCAGTTTTGTTCTGAGCCAGTTTTGATTAAAAACTCACCTCTCAACAAACCTGTAAAAGTTTTTTTCTCTGGTAATATTTTTTTCTTTTTTGCCATTCCTATTTTTTAATCCTCATTACGAACCGCAATACGCATTTTCGCACTACGAGCTCTAGGATTTTCATTAATTTCTTCTTGCGTTGGCACAATCACCTTTGATTGTAAAGGTTTGAAAGGCGCCGACCAATTTCCAAAAACATCACGTTCAGGTTCACCTTCAAACATTCCGTTTTTCATGTAGCGTTTTGTTAAACGATCTTCTAACGAATGATACGAAATTATCACCAAACGACCACCTGGTTTTATCACTTCACCACATTGCGTCAACATCTCTTTCAATGCAGCCATTTCATCATTTGCTTCAATACGTAAAGCCTGAAACATTTGAGCGAAAAATTTATTTTCTTTCATTTTTGGAATGAATGAAAAAATTTGCTTCAACTCATCAATTGTATTGATTTGTTTATTTGCTCTTGCTTTCACAACTTCTCTCGCCAAACGATACGAACCTTGCAATTCTCCAAAATCATAAAAAACACGAGCAAGATCTTCTTCTTCGTATTCATTAATAATTGTTTTGGCAGAAAGTTTTGCATTCTGATTCATTCGCATATCCAATTCTCCATCAAAGCGAGTTGAAAAACCACGTTCAGGCGTATCAAACTGATGAGAAGAAACTCCCAAATCCCCCAAAACACCATCCACTTGTTTTATTCCACGAAATCTTAAATTATTTTTCAAGAATCTAAAATTTTGCTCAACTAACTCAAATCGATTATCATCAATTTTATTACGAACCGCATCTATATCTTGATCAAATGAAAACAATTTCCCATTTTGATCCAAACGACTTAATATTTCACGTGAGTGACCTCCACCACCGAACGTACAATCTACATATATACCTGATTCGTTAATAATTAACGCATCAACACTATCTTTTAATAATACTGGATTATGATATTCACTCATCTTCTCCTAAATTTCCCATTACATCCTCTGCCAAAGAAGCAAAATCTAAATCATCTACATTAATCGACTCTTCATATTTGTCTTTATCCCAAATCTCGATCATGTTTACAGAAGAATTAAGAACTACTTCTTTATTAATTTCTGCAAATTTCACTAAATCTTTTGAAATCTGTAGCCTTCCATTTGCATCAACTTCGACAATTTTTAATCCAGCCGTAAAAATTCTAATAAAATCATTGTTTTTCTTCACAAATCGATTCAATTTATTCAAATCATTCATCACTTTTTCCCATTCTTTCATAGGGTGCAGTTCTAAACAATTTTGAAACACAGATCTTTTCAATACAAAGCCATCTTCCAAATATTCAGCAAGTTGTTTCTTCAAACCCGCTGGTATTGGGAGTCTACCCTTTGTATCTACCTTACACTCATATGTTCCAATTAATGAATTCATGATAGAATTTTTCCAAAAATAAAGAAAATATTACCACAAATTACCATTTTTTACCACTTTTATTGAAATAGTTATCAACAATTTAAAATTTAGTATCAGATAGTTATGTTTTTTCTAACGCAAATACCATGTATAAAATCAAAAATAATTTTTATATAGACCTTGTTTTGGTAATTGATTAATATAGATTGTTAAAGTTTTTCATATAAACCACGAAATAAAAAATATAATTAATTAAATTTGTCGACTTAATATCGAGTAAATGTTTTTTAGCTTAAAGAAAAAAGATAAGTTCTCTTACATAGAAGAAGGAGAGGGACAACCAATTGTTTTGCTTCATGGATTAATGGGTGAACTTAGCAATTTCAGCTCACTTACAAATTATTATGCACAAAGAGGATATAAGGTTTTCGCACCAGAATTACCATTATATTCTTTATCTGTCATCAATACCAATATCAAAAATATTGCAAAACATGTTGCAAATTTTATTGAAGAAGTCGTTAAAGAACCAGCTATTTTAGTTGGAAATTCTTTAGGAGGGCACATTGGTTTGATGGTTTGTCACAGACATCCAGAATATGTAAAGGCACTTTGTTTAACAGGAAGTTCTGGTTTGTACGAAAAATCTTTTGGAGAAACTTACCCAAAACGTGGTAATTACGAATATGTAGAACGTAAAACGCGCGAAGTTTTTTACGATCCTGCAATCGCGACAAAAGAAATTGTAGATGATGTTTTTGACACTGTAAATGACAGAAATAAAGCTATCAAAACTTTATATATTGCAAGAGATGCCATCAAATCTAACATGAAAGATGATTTAAAAGACATCAAAATGCCTGTTTGTTTGATTTGGGGAAAACAAGATAATGTAACTCCACCAGAAGTTGCAATAGAATTTGAAGAAGAATTACCAGACGCTTCTTTATTTTGGATTGATAAATGCGGGCACGCTCCAATGATGGAACACCCTGAATTATTCAACGAAATTTTATACAAATGGCTAATCGAAAAACAATTAGATCCAGCCACTAAAGCATAATTATGATTAAAAAAGCTGAATTCGTAAAAAGTTCGCAAAAATATACAGATTGTCCAGATCCCTTCAAACCAGAATATGCTTTTATTGGGCGTTCTAATGTTGGAAAATCGTCATTAATCAATATGTTAGCAGAAAAAAAAGCGTTAGCTAAAACTTCTGCAACTCCAGGTAAAACTCAATTGATTAATACATTCGAAATGGATGACACATGGTATTTAGCCGATTTACCAGGTTATGGTTTTGCTAAAGCGCCAAAAGGTGTTCGTGGTGGTTTCAATAAAATGATTTATGATTACATTGAGTTTCGCAAGAACTTGGTCAATGTTTTTTTATTGATTGATTCTCGACACACGCCTCAAAAAATAGATTTACAGTTTATGGAATGGTTAGGAAACAAACAAATTCCGTTTGCGATTGTGTTTACAAAATTAGATAAACTAACGAGTACACAAATGCAAAAAAACTTGAATCATTACAAAAACGAGTTATTAAAAACTTGGGAAGAGTTACCAAAAATTTTTACAAGTTCGGCTTCGAGTAAAATTGGTAAATTAGAAATCTTAGGCTACATTGATAGTTTGAACGAACATCTTGTAGACGAGTTCAAGAAAGAACAATACAAAAAAGAATATTAAAAAAGTCGGAACGAAGTTCCGACTTTTTGTTTATCACTCTCCTAATTCAGCAGATTTTGTTTTCAAATCATTGATGCAAGGTTCTATTAATTTCATTAATCGTTCTTGTAATTCAGGTGTTGGATTATTCATTTGCATCATTTCTGTATGCGTAAATTCATCCATCATTTTATCTGTCGAACAGTCACAATATTTTGTAATCAGTTCTTTTTTAGCCGCAGATATCCCTGGTGTTATTGCCGCTTGTTCACAAGCCGTCATTGCCTGAGCTTTTTGCTCTGCATTGTGTTTATCAGCTTTCGAATTACAACTAACAATGGTTAATCCAAAGATTAATCCTAAAATAATTTTCTTCATAGGTAATAGATTTTAATCTTGTTAAGATAATGATTATTAATTATTTCACAAAATCATTCACAGCTTCAACATAACCTGGCAAACCTTTTCCTGAAATAATTTTTAGACAACTTTCACCTGTTACACTATTTTTTCTAAAATCTTCGCGCGCATAAATATCCGAAATATGAACTTCTATTACCTTTGTTGTAATCGCTTTTATCGCATCTGCAATCGCATACGAATAATGCGTATACGCACCAGCATTCAAGATAATTCCGTCATATTTAAAACCAATTTCGTGCAATTTATCAATAATATCTCCTTCGTGATTTGATTGAAAATAATGCAACGAAACTTCTGGAAATTGCTTTCTCAATTCATGTTCAAAAAAATCTTCAAAAGTTTGTGTTCCATAAATTTCTGGTTCGCGAACCCCAAGTAAATTTAAATTAGGTCCGTTTATAATTTGTATTTGTTTCATTTTCTTTATTTTATAAATATAAATCTCTTTTTCAAATAGAAAAAGTTTAATTCTTTCTATTTTTTAATCAATTTTTTACTTTTTATTAAGTTTTGGCACAAACCTTGTATGTATACATTTACCAACCTATTATCATATAAAACCAATCTAAACCAAAAAATCAACCAAACCTTAAAATCTCAGTTAACAAATGATTAACTGGGATTTTTAATTTTAGTACCCATACTTACCTTTCCACTTTTGATTAAGTGATTGTTTATCTACTTGCTCACGTTTATTATTTCCTGGTTCATAAAATGTCATTCCAGAAATTTCATCAGGCAGAAATTCTTGTTCAGCAAAATTACCTGGAAAATCGTGCGAATATTTATACTCTTTTCCATAATCCAAATCTTTCATCAACTTAGTTGGTGCGTTTCGTAAATGCAACGGAACAGGTAAATCCCCTGTTTGTTTCACAACTTGTTGCGCTTTACCAATCGCTAAATAAGTCGCATTACTTTTTGGAGAATTCGCCAAATAAACCGCACATTGACTCAATAATATTCGAGATTCTGGATAACCAATCACCGAAACAGCTTGAAATGTATTATTCGCCAAAATCATTGCAGTTGGATTTGCATTTCCTACATCTTCGGAAGCTGAAATCAACATTCGTCGCGCAATAAATTTCAAATCTTCACCACCTTCAATCATTCGAGCTAACCAATAAACCGCTCCATTCGGATCTGAACCACGAATCGATTTGATAAAAGCCGAAATAATATCATAATGCTGCTCACCCGTTTTATCGTAACGTGCTAAATTTTGCTGAATACGTTCATGTACAATTTCATCGTTGATGATGATTTTATCAGTTGGAGAAAAACTATTAATTACCAACTCCAAACCATTCAATAATTTTCTTGCATCACCTCCCGAATATCTTAATAATGCATTTGTTTCAACTAATTCAATATTTAATTTAGATAAAACTGTATCTTTTTTTGTAGCTCGTTCAATCAAATCGACTAAATCTTCTTTTTCGAGATGTTTCAACACATAAACTTGCGCACGTGAAAGCAAAGCTGGCACAACTTCGAAACTTGGATTTTCGGTTGTCGCTCCAATCAAAGTCACCAAACCAGTTTCTACCGCTCCCAACAAACTGTCTTGCTGTGATTTATTGAAACGATGAATTTCATCTATAAATAAAATCGGATTTTTCGTTCCCGAAAACAAATTTTGATTCTTTGCTTTTTCAATTACTTCACGCACTTCTTTCACACCAGAATTTATGGCGCTCAACGTATAAAATGGTCGATCAGTTAATTCGGAAATCAATTGAGCTAGTGTCGTTTTTCCTGTCCCTGGCGGTCCCCAAAAAATCATCGAAGCAATCATATCATGTTGCAACATCATTTTTATTGGCCCGTTTTCGCCCACCAAATGCTTTTGATTAATGTATTCTTCAAGCGTTTTTGGACGCATTCTTTCAGCTAAAGGCGCATTCATAAAATCTTGTTTAGATTTCAAAGTTAGGGAATGTTTTGTCAAAATGAATGATTTTTTGGACGACATATTTTGGCTTTTAGATTTATTTTCTTTGTGTTAGAATAAAAATTAAAATGATGAAGAAAGCGTTAGAATGTGCTTTAATTTTAACAAGAAAGCACCAACTTTTGGGTGATAAAATTGCTTTATCAACTGATTATTTGAAAAAGATTGAACTAAAAGATAAACAATCAGAAATCAATAAACAAATGATTGAGTTTTTGGTCGAATTGCAAGAATTTGTAGAATTTATCAGAGTAAATCAAGAACTTAGATTGATGTATGTTGAATTGGTGAATTATTATTTCACACAAATTCATCATCAAATTAATTTTTATGAAATAGAATTGGACCGTTTAGAATTTGAATCAAAATTCTCTATCAATATGATTAATCAATTTAATCAAAACGAAAAAAATAATGAAATAAATTCGGTTCAAGAAAAACTAAATTTATATTACACGATTATTAATTCGTAGAAAAACGTTTTCGGCATAATTTTTTATTGTAAATTCGACTTAATATTTAGAATTTGAAATGAAAAAATTAACTATGTTTTTTAGCTTAATGATTTTATCGTTAAGTTTTGCATTTGGTCAACAAACTGAAAAACCAAAAATTTATAGTGAAGAAGCAAATCCGAAAGTAGATATCGCGAATGCGGTGCAAAAAGCTTCTGCTGAAAAGAAACACGTTTTATTGCAAATTGGAGGTAATTGGTGTGCTTGGTGTGTGATGTTTGATAAATTGACAAAAGAAAATCAAGAAGTAAAAGATTATATTGCGAATAATTATGAAGTGGTTCATGTAAATTATTCTCCAAAAAATAAAAACGAAGAAACGTTAGCTGCATTGAAACACCCAGAGCGTTTTGGATTTCCTGTTTTTGTAATTTTAGATGAGAAAGGAAATTTAATTCACACACAAAACTCAGCTTATCTTGAAAGCAAAGAAGTGAAAGGACACGATCCGAAAGTTGTGTTAGAGTTTTTACAAAACTGGTCTTACAAAGCATTAGATCCAGCGAGTTATACTAAAAAATAATATGCGTTAAGCACGTATCGTATAGAGAATCAATCTGCAAAAGCATAAACTTTTTAGATTGATTCTTTTTTATTTCGGTTATTGATTAACTTTGTGAGATGAACAAAATTTTGGTTACACCATTTATTCTGTTGGTAAGATTTTATCAATTAGCAATTTCTCCTTGGATGGGAAGCAATTGTAGATATCAACCAACTTGCTCTTCTTATATGATAGAGGCGCTAAAAGAACATGGTTTGCTAAAAGGTTTGTGGCTCGGAACAAAAAGAATTGGTCGCTGTCATCCTTGGGGAGGACATGGATACGACCCTGTACCTAAAAAGAAAAATTAATGATTAACTTAATTTCGTTTATCGATTGGGATCCAAAACCTTATTTATTTGAAATAGCAGGATTCAAAGTACATATTTATAGTTTATGTTGGATAGTTGCCTTTGTCGTAGGCTGGTATTTGATGTCAAATATTTTCAAGAAAGAAAATCAGAAAAAAGAATTACTTGACCCTTTATTCCTTTACACATTTATTGGAGCAATTGTAGGTGCAAGACTTGGAGAATATATTTTTTATGATCCAGCAGCGTTTATCGAACGACCAATCGAAGTTTTCTTACCTGTACAACATTCATCAGGACAAAGTGCTTTCTTTGGTTTATTACAAGATTACGAATTTGTAGGATTTAGTGGACTTGCAAGTCACGGAGCAGCATTAGGTGTAATTTTAACTTCCTATTTATTTAGTAGAAAATATTTGCATCGTAATGTATTGTGGTTATTAGACCGTATGGCTGTTGTTGTTCCTTTTGGTGGAGCTGCGGTTCGAATTGGAAACTTTTACAACTCAGAAATTGTAGGAAAAGCATCAGAATTGCCTTGGGCAGTAAAATTTCATCAACAAAGTTTGGGTTATGGAGAAGTAATTCCTCGCCATCCAGCTCAAATTTACGAAGCGATAGGGTATGTCATCTTAGGAATTATCATGCTTTATATGTATAACAAAACAGACAAGAGAAAATATTTAGGAGCCTTGTTAGGCGTATTCTTATTTTTATTATTTTTAATACGATTTGTTGTTGAGTTCTATAAAGAAAATCAAGGAGAAGAAGCAGTTGCTCAAATGTTGAATATAGGATTAAACAACGGTCAAATCTTAAGTATTCCTTTTATGATAATTGGATTATATTTATATTTTTCATCTAAAAATAGATTAGAAACTAATCAACCGAATTAATATTAATTATAAACTTTGAAATAAATTTTAAACTTATGGGATTTTTTAAAGAATTTAAAGAGTTTGCAGTAAAAGGTAACGTAGTAGATTTAGCTGTCGGTGTAGTTATCGGTGGTGCTTTTGGTAAAATTGTTACTTCGTTGGTTGAAGATATCATTACGCCAGCCATTTTAAATCCAGCTTTGAAAGCTATTAATGCTGAAAATTTAGCTGCATTAGTAATACCAGGGACTGCAATTAAATATGGTAGCTTTTTAGCTGCTGCTATTTCTTTTATAGTTGTTGCATTTGCTTTATTCGTAATGATTAAAGGAATTAACAAATTGAAAAAAGAAGCCCCTGCTGAAGAACCAGCTCCTGCAGGACCAACACAAGAAGAATTATTGGCTGAAATTCGTGATTTGTTAAAAAACAAATAATTCGTTTTCATTCAAAATGATAAAAAAATGGATCGCAATTGCGATCCATTTTTTTATCGATTATTTTCAAACGCTTAAGAAGCTGCTTGCATTTGCATTTCTTCTCCACCTCCCATTTCTTCTCCATCTGGGCGTTGTTCTTTATTCTTTTCTCTTTCGTTTGTTTTCTTAAAACGATATGTAAACGATAAGTTTAATGAACGTTTCATCCAACGCATACTTTCGTAATTAGTGTAATCTGCTCCATAAGTAGTAGACTCTCTTTTTCTTGAGTTGAACACGTCACGAATATTTAAAGATAATGTAGCTTGTTTCTTGAACAAATCTTTTGATAAAGAGAAATCCATTGACAAATTATCTTCAATTTTTTGTTGAGCCGTTTTCATGCTTCCCATATAATTTCCAGCAACCTGAATTTTGAAATCTGCAGGTAATATAAAGTTAGAAGACAAACGTCCACGAGAACTAAATCCGTCTCCAGAGAAATCTTGCGTATCTACTTTTGTACTTTCTACTCCTGTTACAGGATCTTTTACAACGTTTGTTTCTTCGTAGAAACCTGTTCTATTGTATCCAAATAAATTTACATTGAACATCAAACTCCACCATTTAGCTGGTTTGTAAGTCGCTGTTAAATCTAAACCATAACGATCTTCATCACCAATGTTGATTGGTTTTGTAATAAATACTTCATCTCCGTTATCGTTATAATTTTTACGTTGAAACTGATTAATCATATCAGTTGTTCTTTGGTAAAATAAACTTGGCGTTACCATCAACTTTCCTACAGTTGTGATATAAGCTAACTCGTATGAGTTTGTATAAGTAGGATTAAGATCTGGATTACCATTTCTTACATTTCTATCATCTGTTGCAGAAAAGAAAGGCATTAACATGAATCCCATTGGACGACGAACACGACGAGAATAACTTAATTGTAATTCGTTTTTCTCAGTAAACTTATAATTCAACGTTAATGTTGGGAATAAATCTGTATATTTTTTTGAAATATTTTCTCCGCTTGTGTAGTTTTTGATTTTCATATCAGAACTCTCCAAACGTAAACCCGCGAAGTATTGAAATTTTTCTCCAATTGCGTTTCCATATTGTGTATAAGCTGCAAATACATTTTGTTGATTATCTACATTTGCAAAGAATCTACTATCTTCTTCATAATCTCCAGCGTCAGTTAAAAAGAATGTTTTGTTATTAGTTTTCGTATCACTAAAATCTGCACGAGCACCTAATTCAAATTTTCCTTTTTTACCAATCGGACGAACATAATCTGCTGTCAACACTACATTTTTCTGATCTTCTAAATTATCAGTAATACGATTTGTAATTTCATCTACATAGTTACCTGTAGTTTTGTCTAATACTTTTGTCAAACCATTAACAAAACCATCTTCGTCTTCTTTTTGAGAAGAAAAACGTCCTGTAAATACAAATTCATGACCTTTTTTATCAAACTCGTGTTTGTAGTTAAAATCTAAATCAAAGTTATTTTCGATTTCTTTCTCATTCTGAAGATTATATTCATTCTTCAAGAAAGTCATTGCATTATCAAAATAATTATAATCAACTAAAGCATTGTTATTTCCATTGTTATAACGATAACCTGCAGATAAACCTATTGTATTTTTATCATCTAAATAATATTCTCCACCCAAACGAATGTTGTAATTTCTACGAATTCTATTATTATCTCGGTTTGTAGATCTATATTGTTTTACAACATCTGTTCCTTCATTATAACTTGTCATAAAAGCAGAACCTTCACCTTCTCTATCCATATAACGAGAACCTAAAGTTGTAAAAATGTTATATTTTTTTGTTTTATAATTCAAGTTTACATTTCCTCCAACCATTTTAGGAATTCCTCCATTCAATGTTACAGAACCATTAAAACCTGTATTAGAACCTTTTTTCAATACAATATTAATAATCCCCGCAGAACCTGAAGCTTCGTAACGAGCAGACGGATTTGTAACCAACTCAATACGTTCTACACTTTCGGCTGGAATATTTTTTAATGCTTCCGAAACATCCGAAACACCCAACATTCCCGAAGGTTTTCCATCAATCAAGAACTTTACATTATCATTTCCTCTCAACGAAACATTTCCTTCTGCATCAACAGAAACTGATGGTACATTTGCTAAAGCATCAGACAATGTTTGACCTTGCGACATTGGATCATTCGCCATATCATACACTTTTTTGTCCAATTCTACTTTATAAATTGGCTTTTCCGCTGTTACAACTGCTGCTCCTAATGAAACTGTTTGCGTCGTTTTTAAAGTAAAAGTACCTAGATCTAATGCAGACTCTAAATTAACCTGTTTTTCTATTACATCGTATCCCAATGGCTCAATCACAAGAACATATTGCCCAACCTTTGCTTCTACTGTAAATTCTCCTTTTGCATCCGTTGCCGCTTCTGCCACAACTCCATCTTCCGAGCTTTCAAGCGATATTGTAGTGTATTCTACAGGTTTGTTTTCACTTGATAAGACTTTCCCTTTAATTTTTAAAAGCTCTTGCGCATTCAATCCTGCACAAACACAAATAAATATCAAAGCAAATAAACTTCTTAACCTCATTTGTTTAATTTTTCGTTTTGTAGTTTTATAATTTTACAACTTGTTTGACAATCCTTTTTAGAAAAGGTTTAATCGATTTCAAAAATAATTTCAAAAAATATTGGTCGATAATTCGTCTCAAATGTTACATCTTTTAAAAGATTTCATCATAAACGAAAAACTTTAACATTTATCGTTTTAAACCTTTTTATTTTTTTGAAGTCTTAAGAATAAATAAAACAAAAAAGTTGATAATTATGAGAACAGCATTTTATAAATATGTAGGATTAGGATTAATTGCTTTCACTTTAACAACTGCTTCAGCGCAAGACAGAAATGAAGGATCAAGAGAGCAGAAATTACAACAATTAAAAAAAGATTTGAACTTGACAGATGCTCAGGTCATCAAAATCAAACAAATTGAGGACAGCTACAAAGACGAAAAACTTGAGTTAAAAAAGAAAATGAAAGAAGTTCGTCAAAAAGAGTTTAATGAAATCAATGCTGTTTTTACACCAGAACAAAGAGCAACATTGAAAGAATTGCACGCCAAAAAACATCAAAATAAAAAAGGAGCTAATTAATAGCTCCTTTTTTATTTTGATAATTATTGTAACTTAATACGTTTATGCTTTTGTATAAAGCAACTATATTATCATCATAATATTAAACTACAAAAATCTTTTACATACATTCTACTGCCACTATGTTGCCTTCATCTTGCCTTGATGTTGGGAGTATCCCGGTACTATGACCCGTCCTAAAATAACTATACATGTTTTTAAATAAATCCTGTTATAGTTATACACCAATTGATCTTAATCCTAAATTTATTATACAAGGAAGTTTTGATTATTAAAACTTCTATTATAGTTTTTCCATCTTTTCTTTAATTTTCTGACTGTAAATGTGCAGCATTTGGAGTTAAATAATCACAACTTGTATATGGTCTTAATTCATTATATGATTTAATACTATTAACCCGTTGTGCATTTTAAATAATTTTGGTTTTTAGCTTATTAATATTTCGATTAAAATATGTTTTATTAATGTACTGAACCACAGTAAGTGCAGTAATTTTAGCTA
>NZ_DEVJ01000032.1:0-13536 GCF_002362875.1 Empedobacter sp. UBA3239
CTGAGCTACAATCACCATTTTTATTGCGAAATTAACTTTTATTTAATCTCTCAATTGGACTGCAAATATAGCCTATTAATCGGTACTTGCAAATAATTTTGACAAAAAAATAAAGGTTTTTTACACCTTTATTTCTAAATTAAAGAATCTAAATTATTTACGCCAATGTAACTTCGCGAAATAAATCCTTCTCCACCTTCAGTTCCGATTAATCTTCCTAAATCATATGCACGATATCGGATGGAATCTGTAAAATTCTTTGATGAAATTGGCGTTTGAGGTTCGATCGAATTTGGATCAAAAAATTGCGTTTTATATGCCATGCAAGCTTCCACTTTTGTATCTACAAAACCAGAGATGTCAATCACAAAATGAGGTTCTAAAGGCAACCATTGAATGTAGTGGAAGTGTTTTTTGGGACGCCAAGCTGGTAATCCATTTTCAATTTTTGGTAAACCTGATAAGAAAATAGCAGTATTCACTAAATCTGAACCTTTTCCATGATCTGGATGGCGATCGTGAGGTGCATTACTCAAAATAATATCAGGTTGATATTTTCGAATAATTTCGACAATTTTCAATTGATTTTCTTTATCATTCAAGAAAAAACCATCAGGAATTCCAAGATTTTCTCTCACAGCAACGCCCAAAATGTTTTTAGCATCATTTGCTTCTACACGGCGAATTTCATCGGTACCACGAGTTCCCAGTTCTCCTTTTGTTAAATCAAGAATACCAACAGTTTTACCGTTTTTAATTTCTTTTGCAAGTGTTCCTCCACATCCCAATTCTACATCATCAGGATGCGCTCCAATTGCAAGAATATCTAACTTCATTTATTATTTATTTAACCAATCTATTATTTCTTTTGAATCTGGAGTTACTTTTGAAGGGTAAGAAGCCTCTAAATTTCCGTCTTTGTTAATCAAAAATTTTGTAAAATTCCATTTTACATCATTGTCAGATTTTCCGTTCAATGATTTTTTTGTTAAGAATTTGAAAATTTCATTTTGATTTTTTCCAATTACATCACTTTTTGACATTAAAGGAAAAGTTACGCCATAATTTAATTTACAAAAACTTGCAATTTCTTCGTTGTTGTCAAATTCTTGACCTCCAAAATTGTCCGAAGGAAATCCAACAATAACTAAACCTTGATCTTTATATTCTTGATACAATTTTTCTAAAGCATCATATTGAGGTGTGTAACCACATTTTGAAGCTGTATTAAGAATTAAGATTTTCTTTCCTTTCAAATCCGCGAAATTAAAATCGTCATCATTGATATCCTTGAATGTATAATCGTAAATTTTGTTCACTTTTTGAGGTGTTTTTGTTGTTTGATGAATGGTTTGCTTTTTAGAAACTTTCTTAGTTTCTTGCGCATTACAAGCTATAAATAGCCCTAAAAATCCGATGAATAAGTATTTCATTGCGTACTATTTTAAACAAATTTAAAAAAAAATGTTATGATTTGTAAGTTAAAGTAGGTTAAAATAAAAAAGCTCAAAATATTGTTGAACAAAAAAGCTTTCTCTGATCAGAGAAAGCTTTTTTGTTATTCATATAATTTCGTTGCAAAATCCTTCATCGGATTTCTAACTTTTTTCATTGGCGCTAGCCAATCTTCACTGTCTCGGTATCCCAAAGGAAGCATTAAAACACTTCGCATTCCTTTTTCTTTCAAATCAAGTAAATCATCCAATTCAGCATTATCAAAACCTTCCATAGGCGTACTATCAATTTTCAATTCTGCAGCTTGAGCAAGAGCAAAACCTAATCCAATGTATGCTTGACGAGCAGTATGTGCAAAATTTTCTTCAGAAGTTTGAGGCAAATAAATTCCTTTCAATTTATCTGTATATGAACCAAAACGACCTCTTGGCAAATCTCTCTCATCCGTTGTATAATCGTAAATTGCATCTATACGATCTTCTGTATAACGATCCCAAGCTACAAAAACCAATAAGTGTGAACAGTCTAGAATTGCTTGCTGATCATAAGCAATCGGAACAATTTTTTGTTGCAATTCTTTGTTCTTAATAACCAAAATTCTGAACTGTTGCAAACCTGATGAAGTTGGTGCTAAACGAGCTGCTTCAACAATTTTTTTAACGTCTTCTTCTTCAACAATTAAAGACGGATCATATTTTTTTGTGGCGTAACGCCATTTCAAATCATCTATTAAAGACATAATTACTTATTTAAAATCTTTCTAAAAATACATCAAAAAAGTAATCGACCAACCAAAAAATATGCTAAAATTTATGTTATTTATCTTGTTTCCATTCCAAAAAATAACTTCCTGTTGCATTCATAGAATTCCAACGAACTTGATAATCACCTTTTGCTAAATCAACTGTAAAATTTTCTTCTTTCGAATTTGTAAGTTGACGATTAAACACAACTTCATTATTTTGATCGACAATTTCAAAATTCATTTCGCCTTCTAATTTGATATTCGAATGAAAATTAACAGTTAAGCTTTTCGAAATGTTTAACTTGATATAACTAGTTCCAGAAGCATCTTCAAACTTCGCTTTTGTCCAATTATCGCCATTCGAATTCGACCATTTCGAATCTCCTACTCCTTTGTCAAAAAAAGTTCCTTGAGATTTGATATTTGGGTTATCCACTTTTCTATAAAAATTATTCGAATCTACATCTGCATTAACTTTTACTGTAATACATGATTGTAACGAAATCATTGCAATAATAAATGCTATTTTTTTCATATTAGTTTTTCTTTTACTAAATAGATGCAGCATTTTGAAAAAAGTTACAACAAACAAATATTTTTAAATCATTTTTGATATGCGTAACTTTCGCAAAATATTCTGATGAACGATACTACAACTCAATTTTTGCAAGAAAACTTTACTCAAAAAGCAATTGAAAGTTTAACTCAACTTTCAGGAGGAGGTTCGTCTCGAGTTTATTCGAGATTTTTTGATCAAAATCAGCCGTATATTTTGGCTGAAAGCTCTAATATCGAAGAAAATAAAGTATTTATTCAGTTTTCATTAGATTTAAAAAAAGTTATCAATAATATTCCAGAAATTGTTTCAGTTTCAGAAGATTTCACGACCTATGTTCAAACAGATTTAGGCAACGAAACATTGATGAATGTTGTCTTGAATAATTTCGAAAAAGCAAAACCTTATTATTTTAAGACTTTAGAAAAATTAGCAATTGCTCAAATTCAAGGTGTAACTAAAATCGATTTTAATCACACTTTTTCATATCCAAAATTAGATAAAACATTAATTTTAAGAGATTTATTTCAGTTTAATTTTTACTTTTTAGATGTCTTAGGAATTGATTACAATGCAGGAAAATTAATCAAAGATTTTGATCGTTTTGCGTCTCAATTTGATAAACTTTCGCCACAAGGTTTTGTGTTCAGAGATTTCCAAACGCGCAACATTATGATTCATCAAAACGAACCTTATTTTATCGATTATCAAGGCGGTTTGTATGGACCTGTTGTCTATGATTTGGTTTCGTTAATTTGGCAAGCAAAAGCCAATTTACCATTTGAATTTAAGAAGGATTTGTATGAATTTTATTACCAAGAATTAACCAAACAAATTCCGACTTTGGTTCCGATAGATTTTCGTCAATCGTACGAATATTGTGTAGTTGCTCGACTTTTACAAGTTTTAGGAACATATGGTTTGAGAGGAATTATTGAACGAAAAAAACACTTTTTAGAAAGTATTTCGTTTGGGCTTAAAAACTTGGAATCAATAATCGATTATCCTATATTACAAAATTATCCAGAATTAAAACATATTATAAAAATCCTTGTTCTTCCAGAAACGTTAGAACGCATAAATCATAAAATAAATGGCTAAATTAAATATCAACGTTCGTAGTTTTTCGTACAAAAAAGGAATTCCAACCGATCCAACTGGAAATGGTGGTGGTTTCGTTTTTGATTGTCGTGGAATTCTAAATCCAGGTCGAATTCAGGCATATAAAACACAAACAGGACGCGACGAAGAGATTAAAAAATACTTGGAAACAGAAACTAAAATTGCAGTTTTTTTAGAAGGTGTTTTTCAAATTATTGACATTTCGATCGAAGATTATTTGCAGCGTGGTTTCGAGAATTTAGAAATTAATTTTGGTTGTACAGGTGGACAACATCGATCAGTTTATTCTGCTGATGCGACTGCAAAACATATTCAAGAGAAATTTCCAGAAGCACAAGTTACGTTACATCATGTTGTGCAAGAAGAAAAAAATTGGATAAACGAGGCATATTAATATGAAAGCAATGATTTTTGCAGCGGGTCTTGGGACTCGTTTACAACCATTTACTAACAATCATCCCAAAGCTTTAGCAGTTGTAAATGGAAAACCTCTTTTGCAACGAAATATCGAATATTTGAAATCTTTCGGAATTAATGAAATCGTGATTAACGTGCATCATTTTGCAGATCAAATCATTGAGTTTTTAGAAGATAATAATTATTTCGGAATTGAAATTACTATTTCAGATGAAACGGATCAAGTTCTTGAAACTGGTGGTGGTTTGGTTAAAGCAAAAGCTAATTTCGAGGAAGATTTTTTGGTGATGAATGTGGACATTTTAACAGATCTAAATCTTGATAAATTTATCAAAGCACATCAAGAAAACAAAGCGTTAGTAACGTTAGCAGTTTCTAATCGAAATTCGTCTCGTAAACTATTTTTCAATGAACAAAATGAGTTAAAAGGTTGGCGAAATCTGAAAACGGAAGAAGAAATAAAAGCTGTAGATTCTTTAGACAATTGCAAAGATTTAGCTTTTAGTGGAATTCATGTTATTTCTCCTACTTTATTTTATAAAATTACGGAGAAAGGTAAATTTTCTATTATGAAAGTCTATATGGATTTAATGCAAACTGAATCTATCATTGGTTTTGATCATTCTGGCGGAATTTTAATCGATGTTGGTCGACCAGAAAGCGTGTTAGAAGCAGAACAATATTTTAAATAGAAAACAAAAAACTCAATTCAATGGATTGAGTTTTTTTATGCAAAAAGTTTACATATCTTAGACAGAATGAAATACATTAATTATTTTGTCTATTTAACTATTGTTGTAGTGATAATTCTCGCTTCAATACTTTACTTTTCTTTCAAAACAAAAGTTGGAAAGATTCATAAAAAAGAAATTATTGATAAAGGCACTTCTTTCGAGCCTTGTTCTTCTATGATTTATCAATATTATGGTACTGACGCAGGTTACAAAACAGAGCGTTATGGCATTCGTAAGGTAATTTCAGAACCAATTCATCAATTAAAATTTCCTAATTTTTCTGGAAATATAAATGTACGTTTTGTAATTAATTGTAAAAACGAAATTGGTTATTTCAGAATTAAAGCAGTTGACCAAGATTATAAAAAGGTTGAAATTTCTGATGATTTGCAAAAGAAAATTGTTGCTATTGTTCAACAATTAAAAGATTGGAACGGGAAAAATGTAGATTCGTATTATCAAATTCAAATAAAATTAAAGGATGGAAAAGTTGAAGACATTTTTTAAGTCAAAAACGTGGCGAATTATTTGGGGAACATTTAAATTATTAATTTCTATTCCGATTTTTGGTATTTGTGCTTTATTAATTTATTCATTGTTTTTTTCAACTCTTAAAACAAGATTTAATTTATCATCTGATCCTCAAGGAAGTTATTTTTCAGTTTTTATGTTAGATCATTTGATAAAAACAAATCCTAAAAATGAAAAAATTCTATGGGAATCTTCAGTTGCGTACAATAAAGCTGGTGAAAATGAAGAAGGAATTCGTCGCTTAAAAAAAGTAATAGAGATGAATCCAAGAGATTATTTGGGTTATTCTGGATGGATAAAACAAACAAGATTGAGAGATTACGAAAATTCATTAATAGATTTTCATCGTTTGGATAAATTGTCTAATGTTGTAGAATATCCTTGGGGAGAAAATATTTATTATTTGATGGGGTTGTCTTATCAAGGTTTAGGAAATTACGATTCCGCGATTGTTTATTATGATAAATTTATTGCATCCGAAAAAAATCCCGATAATATTTATCCAAGAATGTACACTTATCGTGGAAAAATTGAAGCTGATCGAAAAAATTATTCAAAAGCTTTAGATTTTTACAATAAAACAATCGGTTTGGATAAAAATATTGCGGAAGCCTATTATTATAAAGCCGAAACGTACCGACTTACTAATCAAAAAGATTCTGCAAAAATAAATTACAATAAAAGCTTAGATTTAATCAGAAATAATTATAAAAATCAAGATGCTTATGATGAAGTCTTTTTAGAAATCTATGATACAGAAATTCATGACAAATTGAAGAAATTGTAAATGTAATTACTCAAAAAAAAAACATTTTTTAGATTTTTCGACTTCGCTCGAAAAGACATTTTTCCGAATTTATTTTTAGAATCAATAAAACTCTCCATCTACATAAAACCATTTGCCATTCTCTTGCACAAATGTAGAAAGCTCGTCATGTTCGTAGATTTCGCCTTGTTTATCTTGATAATAAGCTCTAAATCGAACTTTATTAGCTTTTGCAAAAACAATTTCTAACTTTAACCATTTATTCGATTTAGCCCACTCTTCGATATCACTAAAATCATTATCTTTTTGTGTAGAAGAATGTGTTGTATCAACTAAATATTCAGGCAAAACCATTGCAAAAGCAGCGTAACGAGAGCGCATCAACTCTTCGGGAGTTTTTGGCAATTCTTTATTTAAATGAAAAGGTTCACAACAAGTTGCATATTCTTTTCCAGAACAACAAGGACAATTCATTTTATTCTTTATTTTTTGCAAAGATATTGTTTACTTGTCTTTGTGGTAATGATAATGATCTTGAATCACCACTTGAATAAAATCAATATTTCCTAAACCATCACTTTTCACCTCCATTATTTCCTCCAGTTTTCGCGTTAATTTTAGTAAAATATCATAATTATTATTGTGCAATGCTGAGGTAAAATTCTCTTTTACAATATTAATATCACGATCAGACAAGCGATAAACTTCGGGAAAACGAATTTTATAAGTTTCAGAAACTTCAGCAAAAATAGTTTGTGATAAATCTAATTTCGGATTCAAATCAATCAAACATGTATTCGCAACAATATCTCCTAAACGTTGACCATTTTTATTGATAATCATTGTAATCAACGCAATCAATCCCGAGAATAAAAACAATTCTACAATTCCAATCACCCAGCGTAAGAAATAATCAAAATTATTAGCGCGGTTTCCATCCATTCGTATTACACGAATCTTCATGATCCATTTTCCAACAGTTTGCCCTTTCATCAAAATCTCTAAAATCAACGGATAAAGTAAAAATATAAAACCTATTATACTATAAATTCCCATTCGAAACCATTCGTCTCTATTCGGAATAAACTCCGAAAAATAAGACATGCCATAAACTAATACGATCCGGATAATCATATCAATAATATAAGCCAGTAAACGTTTTCCGAGTGGCGCAATATTATAAGCAATTTGCACGTTTTGTGGTGTATTGACTAAAAGTTTATTCATATATTTGGTTCACTAACAACTACTCTACTATGAGAGAAGCGCATTTTATTGATAAAAATAAGGCGAAATGGTCTGATATTGAACATAATTTGAAAAATAAAATTGATGTTCATCCAGATATTTTAGCAAAAAACTACATCGAAATTACAAATGATTTGGCGTTTGCTCAAACTTATTACCCAAAAAGTAAGACAAAAGATTATTTGAACGAGTTAGCTTTATTTGCGCATCAGTCAATTTACAAAGATCAACGAACTTCGGGGAATCAATTTGTACAGTTTTTCAAAGAAGATGTGCCAAATGTAGTCTACAAAAATCACAAAATGTTGTTATATTCATTCCTGATTTTTGCTTTAGCGGTTTTAATTGGCGTTTTATCATCGCATTGCGATCCAGATTTTACACGATTAATTTTAGGAAATCAGTATGTAGACGAAACGTTAATGAACATCAAAAAAGGTGATCCTGCAGCAATTTACAAATCAGGAAGCCAGACAGGAAGTACATTAGCGATTACAATCAATAATATTCGAGTTGCTTTTTTGGCTTTTACATTGGGCTTATTTTTCAGTATTGGCTCAGGATATATTCTATTTTCGAACGGAATTATGTTAGGTGCATTTCATTATATGTTTTTCAAAGAAGGCGTTTTGGGAAAGGCTATGTCAGCAATTTGGATGCATGGAACAATCGAAATATCGGTGATTATTATTGCAGGAGCTTGCGGTTTGATGTTAGGAAATGGCTTTATGTTCCCGAAAACTTTATCGCGAAAAAAATCTCTCATAATCAAAGCAAAAGAAGCAGTAATGATTTTATTAAGCACTGTTCCAATGTTTATTATAGCTGGATTTATCGAAGGTTTTATTACGCGTTTATATGATGTAAATATTGTATTGAGTTTATCGGTTATAATCCTTTCATTAATCTTAATTATTTGGTATTATATCATTTATCCGATTCAAAAAAATAGACAAAAAACTTTTTCGTTTAATCAAACTTTAGAATTGAATGAAACAATTTAGACTATTTTTTACATTTACATTATTATTGATTCAATTCGTTGTTTTTGCACAAGAAAAAACAGCAGAATTTAAAGTATTCAAAGAAAAATATGCTGGAAAAGAATTTAATTACGAAGATGTTCCAAAACCTAAAAAAGAATTCGAACCTGGCTTTTTCTCAAAAATAATCGAAGGTATTTTTAGATTTCTCTCTTATTTACCTTGGGAAATCATTTTCTATTTTGTAATTGGATTATTCTTAATTTTTCTTGCCACACGTATTTACAAAAATGGTGGAATTCTTAAACGAAATTCAAAAAAATTATATGACGAATCTGATTTTGATTTTATCGAAGAAAATTTATCCGAAGCCAATTTGAATTCATTAATCAATAAAGCAGAAACAGATCAAAATTTTGCTTTAGCAATTCGTTATTTGCATTATCAAAATCTACAAATTTTAGATAAAAAAGGTTGGATTGAATGGGATCCGAAGAAAACAAATCAACAATTTATTAATCAAATAAAAGACGAAAAATCAAAAAATTTATTCAATCAAAATACTAAAATTTTTAATCAAGTTTGGTTTGGAGAATTTAAAATTGATGAAAATAAATACCACGAATTCAAGACAAATTTCAATCAGTTTAATCAATATTTAGCCTCATGAAAAAGAAATTAGGTATTCTATTAGGCGCTATTTTATTGGTCGGAATTTTTGTATTTTCTTTCTCAAAACATCGTTATAATCTCCCAAAATCATGGAATGTAAGCCTTTATCAAAATAGTAAAGATCCGTACGGATTATTTATTATGCACGAAGAACTTGGGAAGTTATCCAATGGAAAAATGAAAGATTTGGAAAAACTTTCTGAATTAAAAATTGATCCTAAAAAAGCAAAAGATTATGCAGTTGTTGTGCTTGGTTCTGAAATTTATTTTGATACAGTTTCCAAAAATCTATTAAGCAAAATTGCCGAAAATGGCGGAATTGTGATGATTGCAGATTATTACGACAATTTTGGTGATGATACAAATGGTTTAGATGAAATTTCTCTGGATGAAACAACTATAGACTCAACCGAAGTTGATGATAATATCTTGTACAATCAGACAATAAATATTAATGATCATTTTGAGCTTAGAACAAATAAATTGTTCAAAATAAAGAAGAAAAAAGAAATCGAACATCATTATTTTAGCGACATCACAAATGATTCTGAAATTTTTGGAACAATTACTTATAAAGATAAGGCTTACCCAAATTATTTAAAAATCAAACCAAAAAATTATAAAGGTTATTATTTATATCACGCAGAACCGATTTATTTTACCAATTATTATTTGTTAAATGAAGACAGTTATTTCTATGCTAAATCAGTTTTAGAACCACTGAAAGGGAAAACTATTTTTTGGTACAATACCTCGAAAACTTATGCAGGAAGTTCATCAATGATGCGTTTCATAATGGGTGAACCAGCTCTAAAAGCTGCTTGGATTACGTTATTGGTTTTACTTTTCTTCTTTTTAATTTTTAGAAGCAAACGTGAACAACGCATCATTCCAATTTATACCAAAGAAGAAAATCATACCGTCGAATTTGCTAAGACAATTTCCTCTTTATACCAAGAAAATGGCGAAGTAAAAGACATTGTTTCAAAGAAAATCGATTATTTTTTATACAAATTGAGAAAAACATTTTTAATCGAAACAGACGATATTACGAATAAACAATTCATTGAAATTGTTGCACAAAAAGCAAATTTGAGCCAAGAAGAATGTCTTGAAAAGTTAACAATTCTGAAAAATATTTATCAAAAAAATCAACCAAATGAACACGATTTGAAAATTGTGTATCAAATCATCGAAAACTATAAACAAAAAGCAAATATCTAATGAGCGAAAATACATATCAACCATTCGAAAATAGAGTCGATTTTTCGGATGTACAACATAAAATGCAAACTGTAAAAAATGAATTGAAAAAGGTAATTGTCGGACAAGATGATATTATCGATCAATTAATTTTGGCTTTGCTTTCTAACGGACATTCTCTGATAGAAGGTTTGCCTGGAGTTGCCAAAACAATGATGGCAAAATTGTTGGCAAAAACGATAGATTCTGGTTTTAGTAGAATTCAGTTTACGCCAGATTTAATGCCTTCTGATGTGATTGGAACGTCTATTTTAAATTCTAAAATCAATGAATTTGAGTTCAAAAAAGGACCAATTTTTTCAAATATTATTTTAATTGATGAGATTAACCGTTCGCCTGCAAAAACTCAAGCGGCTTTATTCGAATCGATGTCAGAAAGACAAGTGACGGTTGATGGAACAACTTATCCTTTACAAGCTCCTTTTCTAGTTTTTGCAACTCAAAACCCAATTGAACAAGAAGGTACATATCGCTTACCTGAAGCGCAACTGGATCGTTTTATGTTTAAGATTTATGTCAAATATCCTTCGTTAGAAAGTGAAATTGAATTATTGAAAGAACAACAAGAACGCAAAAATATTGACAAAGAAACGTTGGTAGAAAAAGTAATTTCAGGAAATGAAATTATTGAGTTCCAAGATCGAATAAAATCAGTTTTCGTACACGAAGCGTTGATTACGTATATTGCGACAATTGTTCATCAAACCAGAATCGATCAAACCTTGTATATGGGTGCATCGCCACGTGCTTCTATCGCGATTTTAGATGCTGCAAAATCAAATGCAGCGTTGAATGGACGCGATTTTGTGATTCCAGAAGATATCAAGCAAATTGCGCATACAATTTTGGGACACCGCGTTGTGATGGTTCCTGAAAAAGAGATGGAAGGTTTTACAACACAACATATTATTCAGCAAATTATTGATCGCGTAGAAATTCCTCGTTAATGAAATTTTTCAGAAGCTTATTTCTTACCAATCGTTTTTTTTATGCGGGATTATTGATTGCATTTTGTTATGTAATCGCATTTTTTCTATCTTCTATTTACATCATTGCAAAGATTTTGACAGTTGTCTTTATCGTCAGTGTTATTGTCGAAATATTTTTGGTTTATATTCCTAAAACTTCCATTGAAGTTCTTCGAAATTATCCAGAACGACTTTCAAATGGTGATGAAAATGAATTGGAACTTTTCGTAACAAATCATTATCAATTCCCTCTAAATGTAAGGATTATAGAAGAGTTTCCTGTTCAATTACAATTAAGAGATTTTCAGTTTAGAAAACGATTTAAAAGTGATCAAAATACTAAATTTGATTTTAAAATTCGACCAACAGAACGAGGTTCGTATAAATTTGGATTAACAAATGTATTTATTTCTGTTTTTGGATTGATTGAGAAAAAGATCAAAATAAACGAACCAATTTCGATTGCGTGTTATCCTTCTTATTTGCAATTAAAACAATTTCAATTGTATTCTACCGCTCAGTTACAGAATCAATTTGGAATGAAAAGAATTCGAAAAATTGGAACAAATACAGAATTTGAAAATATAAAAAATTATACGATTGGTGACGAATATCGTTTAATCAATTGGAAAGCAACGGCGAAAGCAAATCGACTGATGGTCAATCAATTTCAAGAAGAAAAATCGCAGCCTGTTTATTCGTTAATTGACTTGGGAAGAACGATGCGAATGCCTTTTGATGGTTTAAAATTATTGGATTATTCGATCAATTCGAGTTTAGTTGTCGCAAATATTTCACTTCAAAAAAATGAAAAAGCAGGTTTAATTACATTTAATAAAAGAATTCAAGATCACGTTGTTGCTGACAGAAAAAATCATCAAATGCAGTTGATTTTAGAGAAATTATACAATGTACAAACTGATTTTTTGGAAAGTGATTTTGGACAATTGTATGCCTATATCAAACGAAAATTAACGCAACGTTCGCTTCTATTTATTTACACCAATTTTGAAACAATTGATGGTTTGGAACGTCAATTACCTTATCTAAAATTGATAAAAAAATTGCATGTTGTCGTTTTGATTCTTTTTAAAAATTCGGAATTGAATAAACTTAATCATCAGAAAGCAAAGAATACTACTGATATTTACGATCAAACAATTGCCGAAAAGTTTAATTACGACAAAGAATTAATCATAAATCGTTTGCATCAATTCGGGATTTTAACGATTTACTGCGAACCACAAGAATTGTCTATTAACTTAATCAATAAATATTTAGAGATAAAAGCGCGAGGTTTGTTTTAAAAAAGTTTTATTTAACCAATTATTTAGAAAAAAAAGCACAATTATTGCTTAAAGTTGGTCAATTTAATCTGAACAACCCATGAAAAAACTATTACAGATCTTTTGTTTAATTTTAACAACAGGTCTTTTTGCACAAACAAATTTTATTGAAAATAAAACACCTTCTACAAAGCGCGTAATCCTTTTGGATGCTGGACACGGAGGAACAGATACTGGTGTAAAAAAAGAAGAATTTCAAGAAAAAGATATTGCGCTGAAAATTGCAGAAATTATCCAAGAAAAAAATCCTTTTACAGATGTTGATTTTGTATTATTGAGAAAAGGTGACGAACAAATTATCAATACAAGTCGTGCGAAAATGATTAATGAAATAAAACCTGATTTGGTTTTATCAATCCACGCAAATTATAATGTAAAAGATTCGAAAAAAGGAACAGAGATTCACCTTTCTCCATTGAATCCTACTTTCGAAGAATGTAAAATACTTGGCGAAAAAATTGGAAAAAATATAAGTTCTTTAGGTTTTGAAAATTTAGGAATTGTTGAAACAAATTCGAAAATATTACGAGATTCACAAGTTCCAATTATTATGATTGAAATCGGTTATTTAACAAATGACGATGACCGAAAAATCTTAACAAACGAAAGTAATTACCCTAAAATAGCGGATAAAATTTTTGAAGCATTGAAGAATTAACGATACAATAAAAAAAGCCTTCTGATTTAGAAGGCTTTTGTATTTTCATTAAATGTCCCGTCCTGAAATAGC
>NZ_DEVJ01000075.1:0-12245 GCF_002362875.1 Empedobacter sp. UBA3239
TCATAGAAATCAGAATGACAAAATCTAAATACCTACAAAAAATTCAAATTTACAGTTAATTTTAAATAGAAATTATCTTGGAATTTTTCTTCTGAATAAGCACCTAAACGATAAAATGCTCCCAATCCAAATGTTTTGAAAATTAAATTATTTACTTCAACTCCTGTTTCGTGATAATAATAATTCAATGTTTTGAATTCTAAATTTTGATGATCTGCTCTATCTTTCATATCACCTAAAACTCCACGGTAAACGAATTGTGGGAAAATAATTTTGTTTCCAACTTTAATGCCTGCAAAAATATGTTTCAACTGAAATGATACAAATCGATCCGAATAAAATTCTCCAGGACGCATTGTTTCAAAGTTCGTTAAACCTCCTACTCCAAAATTCAAAAAGTCATTTCGTTTTGCATTTCCTTGTCCTTCGTACAAATTCATCAACGGCATTTTTCCTTCAATCCAACCTGCATTTACATTGAAATTTGTTTTACCAATTCGCGTATCAAACACATCAAAATAAGACACATTGAAACGAAGCGGATCATAGTTAGAATTGAAAATATCCCAATATTTCGTCAACGTTGCATAAAAAACAGATTTCCCGCTATTCACCGTCACTTTTCCGTAAGGCGTGCGAATAAACTTGTCTTTTGGCGCAAAACGAATCGCTAATTGCGTGTTATAAAAATCGTACCAACCAATATTATTCAGGAAAGAATAATCAAATTCTGCTTGTTGTTTTTCGTAATTCGCCGAAATATTAAAAGTTACATTCTTGAAAATATCTTGCTCATATCCAAACGAATAACGTTTATATGAAAAATATTCATGGTTATAAATATTACTAAAAGCTCCAGAAATTAGACGTGTATAATTCGATTGCAATAAAATTGGCGTTTTCCCAGAAGCTGAAACATCTTGCGAGTATTTTGCAAAAAATCGTCCCGAATAAGGTTTGTTTACATAATAATCTCCACCAAATCCAAACTTAAATGTTTCATCTTTGAAACCATAAGCTGAATACGCATTCAATGAATATTTATCGCTCCAATTTTCGTTTGTATTAAACGCGGCTCCAAGTCTGAAACCCTCGTAATCATTAAACGCTAAGATTTTTGTTAAATCTAAATCAACTTTTCCTAACGATAATTTTCCTCCAGAATTGATGATTCTCATCAATTTCATTTGACGTTCTAACTTATATTTATCGCCAATACTATCAATTGTCGTATAAGTATTTCGTTCTTTGTTTGATAATGACGAATCACGGTAATCTTCCATCACATTGTCCCATTTCTTTTCGTTCATATTTTGAAAAGAAATTTCGTCTTCGTATCCTAAAAATTCATTGCGTTTGAAATGTGCAGGATTTTGAATATCCTTGAAAGTTGTTTCAAGATTAATCCAAATTTTTTCTTTTTTATCAATAAAATCATCGTCAGCTAATTTCTCTGTAATCTTAAAATTACCAGCTTCCATGCGATATTTTTGTTGATTTGGAATCCAAGAACCATTATTCAATTTCCAGTCTGCTTCTAATTCTGCAACATAATTTGAAATCGTATTTTCTGCTTCAATTTTTATTAAAGCATAGGTTCTATCATCAATCCAAAGTGTTCCTTTAATTTGTCTTTTATCCGTTTTGATTGAAGGGAAAAAGCTAATAACAGCCGTTTTTCGACCATCAATAAAAATATCCTCTTTGAAACCATAACGGTAATGCGAAAGACCTTCGCGACTTACTGGATTAATAATTCCTTTGAAGAAAAAATTGATTTTATCTTGATCAAAATTGAACGCAATTGGTTGCATCGCCAAATATTCGTACAAAGGCGAACGCATTCCAGAAATACGAGAAGATTGCACGATATTTTTTAGTCCAAAACGCTTCGAAACTTTATGATCCATTGCACGTTCTCCCAAAAATAAATGACTGTTGTCTAACAATTTTTTCCATTGATTATTGACAGAATCTTTGTGATTTTGAGGTTGAATGATAAACGGAATCGAATCGTTATTTACTGTGCTCCAAAATTTAGTATATGATTTTAGGAAAATATTTCCTCCGTTTCTGATTGTATTTTTGGATTGATTGCGAATTGCTTTGATAATCAAATTACGACCAACAGAATCATTTGTCGTAAAACTAACCTCGTCCAAACTAATGAAAGAAGGTTTCATCATAATTTCCACCAACTTTTTACCATCAGTCTGAATACTTTCTGAGAAATATCCGTTTTTGATTATATCAATAAAATGAACAGAATCATTAATATCCAATTCTCCTAATTCGTCTGTTTGACCAAAAAATTGTTTGGTATCGCTGTAAACATTAGCACCAGTTAAACGAAATTCGTCTTGAGCATCGAATACTCTCACTTTAATTTGAGCAAATGTGGCAATTGAAATACAGAAATTTAGCAGGAATATATAGTTCTTCATCTTTTGAAATTGATTATGCAAATAAATAAAAAAAGCAGCGAAACGCTGCCTTAAAATATTTTTTTTTCAAGAAAGATTAAACTTTCATGATTTCAGCTTCTTTTTTCGTTAAAGCTTCTTCTAATTTCTTAGAAAACTTGTCTGTTAATCCTTGAACACGTGTTTCATAATCTTTCACCATGTCTTCAGAAGCTTCTTTTACAGCTTTTAACGCTTTGTTCGCATCTTGACGTGCATTACGAAGAGAAATTTTAGCAGTTTCCATATCAGATTTGGCCATTTTCACCAACTCTTTACGACGTTCTTCTGTTACTGGAGGAATACTGATAATAATTGTATCTCCATTGTTAGAAGGTGCAAAACCTAAATTAGCATTGATGATTGCTTTTTCAATTTCATGAATTAAATTTCTCTCGTATGGTTGAATGCTCAATGTCATTGCATCTGGTGTATTTACATTTGCAATTTGAGTTAACGGAGATAAACTTCCGTAGTAATCAACACGAACTGAACTTAACATTGCAGGAGTAGCTTTACCTGCTCTTAATTTGTCGAATGCAACCTCTAAGTGACTTACAGTTCCCTGCATTTGCTCCTTAGCCGTTTCTAAAATAATATCTAATTCTTCCATTTCGGGATTTATTTATTTGTTACTAGAGTACCTACGTTATCTCCTAAAATTAATTTTTTCAAATTACCATCTGTATTCATATCAAATACAATAATAGGTAAATTATTTTCTTCACTCAAAGTAAAAGCTGTCATATCCATTACTTTTAAGTTTTTATCGTAAACTTCTTGATAAGAAATTGTTTCGAATTTCTCTGCTGTTGGGTCTTTTTCTGGATCTGCAGTATAAATTCCATCAACACGAGTTCCTTTCAAAATAACATCAGCTTGTGTTTCAATTGCTCTCAAAACCGCTGCTGTATCTGTTGTAAAATATGGATTTCCTGTTCCTGCACCAAAAATTACGACACGACCTTTCTCTAAATGACGCGTTGCTCTTCTTTTGATAAATGGTTCTGCGATTTGCTCCATACGGATAGCCGTTTGTAAACGCGTATTAACGCCAGCATCTTCCAAAGCTCCTTGCAATGCCATACTGTTAATCACAGTTGCTAACATTCCCATATAATCTCCTTGTACACGATCCATACCAGAAGCGACACCTTGTACACCTCTAAAAATATTACCACCTCCAATTACAATTGCCACTTCGCAACCAAGTTCTGCAACTTCTCTAATTTGTTGCGCATATTGTTTCAGCATATTTGGATCAATACCATATTGTAAATCTCCCATTAATGCTTCACCACTCAATTTAAGTAATATTCTTTTGTATTTCATCTTGTCAAAGGTTTTCTTTTGCAAATATAATTTTTCTATTCTGATTTATCCTAACGTTCGAAAATGTCAAACGCATTTTTTGTTGTAATTGCTGCAATTTCAGCTGGTGTTTGATGATAAATATCGACCAACTTATCACAAACATTTGTCAAATAACTACTTTCATTACGTTTTCCTCGAAACGGAACTGGAGCTAAATAAGGTGAATCTGTTTCGAGAACAATATGTTTAATATCAAAATCACCTAAAAATTGATCTATTTTTCCATTTTTGAAGGTTAAAACTCCACCAATTCCTAATTTCAAATTGAAATCAATTGCGCGTTGTGCATCTTCTTTTGTTCCAGAAAAGCAATGAAAAATTCCGAATAATTTTTCATCTTTCACTTCTTCTAATACTTCAAAAACTTCGTTGAAAGCATCACGGCAATGAATCACAATTGGTAAATTCTTTTCTTTCGCCCATTCAATTTGCGTTTTGAAAGCATCTTGTTGCGTTTGTAGAAATTCTTTTTCCCAATACAAATCAATTCCGATTTCGCCAATCGCTTTAAATGGACGTTTATCAATCCATTCGCGCACATGAGTCAATTCCTCTTCTATTGTATCTGGATGAACCGAACACGGATGCAAACCCATCATCGCAAACATCGAATCTTGATGTGCTGCTTCTAACGCCAACATTCTCTCCGTATAACTTTTATCAATTGCTGGCAAATAAAATCGCTCTACTCCATTTTGCTTTGCTCGCGCAATTACTTCATCTATATCATTCTCGAATTGCTCCGAATATAAATGTGTATGTGTATCAATTAACATGTTTTATTTTTGATTTCAAAAGTTCTTTTTCAGTTGAAAAATCAAGTTGATTTCCTTTTTCTAATGCATTTATCAATTCAATCGTTTTTACTAAAAATTGTTGATGATTTTCTGATTCTTCATTAAAAGGACGATGATTAATTGCTGAAATAATTTTGTTTATTTTTTGAATAATTGTTTGCGTTGATTGCTCGAAATAAGTCTCCGAAAACCTTTCCCAAATATAATCAACGGCTTGTTTCGATGGATGAATCAAATCTTCTTTGAAAAAACGATAATCTCTCAAATCATCTAAAACTAATTCATATGATGGAAAATATTCAACTTGATTATTTTGAAGACTTAATTGATATAAAGCGTCTAACAATCTCGCTTTGCTTACATTATTTTCGACCATTCCATCTTTTGTGTGACGAACAGGACTAACTGTTGTAATAATGCGAATAGTTGGATTAATTTTCTTCAAATCTGAAACAATTAATTCCAATGATTTTAGATTTTCTTCTGTTGTTAATAATCGTTTTTCAAATTGTTTAGCCTCTACTTTATGACAATTTGCGACAACTTGATTAGATTCTTTCCATTCATAAATCCACGATGTTCCCAATGTAATCATCAAAACATCACAAGAATGAATGTAATCATGAACTTGATCTAAAGTCGAATTTAATTCCTCTAGAACAGCTTCTTTCGTCAACGCATTAAACGAAGAATGTACATCGAAACAGAAAAATTCTTCTCCATTTTGATGTACATCAGCTGTTGTAAAATATTTTTTTTGAATGCTTCTTTCGATTAAATTTTGAATAGAATTCGAATTAAAAATCACTCCAAATGGATTAATTAATCCATCAAACTTTAAATCGGTCAAACGCTTTCCAATTTCATCTGAAAAACAAGAGCCTATCGTCAATATTTTGTGTTGATGATTGAGTTTAAAATCAGAAGATTGAATTTGAAAAGTCGTTCGAAATTGCATTTTTTATCCTTGTCGATCAATTAAAACTTCGCTTAATTCTCTCAAATAAGATTTACGTTCTTCTGGAACATCAATTTGATCCAAATAGCTGTGCGCTTTATTCGTATATTCTCTAATTAACGTTGAAAGTTTACGGTTAACATTCAGTTTTCTGAATAATTTTTCTACCGCATATACCTTATCGATATTATCTGTATTTGAGCTATACCAATATAATAATTCCTCTTTTTCTTCTTCGTTTGCCGCTTCTAAAGCAGAAATGTAAAGAATCGTTTTCTTATTCTCGAAAATATCTCCAGCGTGTTTTTTACCTAAATGTTCAAGGCTACCAAAAACATCCAAATAATCATCTTTCAATTGATACGCGATTCCTAAATTCAAACCATATTGGTACAATTTATCCGAATCCTCTTCCGAAGCATTTCCAATCATTGCGCCTAATTTCAAAGCACAACCAAGTAAAACACTCGTTTTTAGAGAAATCATTTTGATGTAATCTTCGTATGAAACATTCAATTTTGTTTCATAATTCACATCTAATTGCTGTCCTTCACAAACTTCTAAAGCAGTTTTAGAAAATAATTTTGTCGAACGTTTAAATAATTCAGGTTCTAAATCTTCTAAATATTGATATGCTTTTACCAACATTGCATCACCAGAAAGAATCGCTGTATTTAATCCAAATTTTTCATGAACTGTTACTTTACTTCTTCTTAATGAGGCATTATCCATAATATCGTCGTGCATCAACGAAAAATTATGAAAAAACTCAATCGCTAACGAAGGTTTCAATGCTTTTTCAACTTCACCATCAAACAAATCAGTTCCCAATAAAGTCAAAATTGGACGAATTCTTTTACCACCAATATTCAAAATATAATCCATCGGTTCGTATAATTCTTCTGGATTTTTAGAAAATGGATTTTTATCGATTGTTTCGGCAATTAATTCGTGAAATTTATCAAATGAGTACATAGTTTGATTTTTGTAAAAATTAAGTTTTGGCAAATATAACTAAGAATGATTGATTTTGGGTTGTTTTCTTTTATTTTTGATTGAACCTAAAAATTCGTTTCCGACAATCAAATACAAAAGAATTTGACCAATAATCGCAGCAATAAAATAAGGATGACCTTTTTGTAAAACAATCTCAGCACTTTGCAGCAAAGGAATTGTCCAAAAATAAGTGGAAACAATTACTAAAAGCAACGCATTAAGCCTAAAAATCCAGATTTTATTCATTTTATATGTTCCAAAATGGATAAATAAAGCGCCCAAAAAAGTATAAGCCAATACCTCAAAAAATTCATTCAGCACAAATTGTTCTCTAAATAAGCCAAAAATATCTTTGTGACTTACAAACAAAAATTCTTCCGGAACAAGGTAACTCCAATGGTTTGCAATAAAAAATAAAACAAGATTTAGCATCAAAACAATCGTCAATTGATCTTTGAATTGATCAACAAACATTGAATAATACTTGAACTTTGAGATTGATTTCTTTGATTTCATTTAACGAAACAATTCACTTACAATTTGATACGATTTTCGTTTTGCTTTTTGATCAAAAACATTTGTTGAAACCATAATTTCATCAATTTTAGATTCAAAAATAAATTCATCTAAACTCTGCGCCAAAGCACCTTTACTTCCAATAAAAGACAAAGCTGTCATTCCTTTTAGCATATATTTTTGCTCAGGCGAAGCCGATTCTAACTGTGTTTTTTCTGGCGGAACAATTGGTTGGCGTTTATCAGTAATAATATTCAAAAAACCTTGGTACATCGACATCGATAAATAATGTGCTTCTTCGTCTGTATTCGCCGCAATTACATTGACACAAGCAATCGTATATGGTTCTTGCAAAAATTCTGAAGGTTGAAATTGAGAACGATAAATCTCTACCGCATTATAAAATTGTTGTGGCGCAAAATGACCGGCAAATGCATAAGGCAAACCTAATTTAGCCGCCAAAAAAGCCGAATCTGTACTTGATCCTAAAATATAAATCGGGACATTTGCACCTTCTCCAGGAATCGCACGCACTTTACTTTCTTTATTATCTAAACTAAAATAATTTTGTAGATTTTTGATTTCAGCTTCAAAATCGTAATTCATAAAATTATCACCACGACGTAAAATGGAAGCCGTTAATTGATCTGTTCCTGGCGCACGACCTAAACCTAAATCGATACGATTTGGATAAAGCGCATCCAAAGTCCCAAATTGTTCTGCAACTGATAAAGCAGTATGATTAGGAAGCATTATTCCTCCCGAACCAACTTTAATCCTTGAAGTTCCATTTGCTACATAGCCTATTAATAAAGAAGTTGCCGCGCTCGCAACATTTTGCATATTATGATGTTCAGATAACCAATAACGACTAAACCCTATTTCGTCGACAAATTTTGCGTTATCTAAAGTGTTTTTGAACGTTTGATTTAATGTATCTCCTTCTCTTACATAAGCCAAATCCAACACTGAGTAGTTTATTTTTCTCATCCGTTCTTTTCTAATTAAAATATTAAACTAAATTACAAAAAAAAAATTCAAAAAAAATTCCCCCATAACATACATTATGGAGGAGATAATTTTGTAATTGGATTTATAAATAGGTTTAAGTAGTTGAAGAGTCTAAAATTTTTAATTAATAGTTTGATGATAGATTAGTAATCTTTCGAGATACTTAATTCAAAAATAGATAATTAAAAAAATAAATACTCAATTTAGAGGGGGGACAACTGGGGGGACATTTCATATTCATCTAAATATCAATACTTTGAAAATGAAGTAAAACATAAAAATAATTCAATTTTTTGTTAAGATTTACAATTTTTTCGGTCTATATTTGAAAAAATAATATATTGAAAGTTTCTATTTTTTTTACGCTCCTACTCTTTCCTTTTTTATTTTTATCATCATTTAGTTCTATTAGTAAAAATGATGAACGTATTCTTATTGAAAAAATCATCGAACAGAATAAAAATGTGACAGATTCTATTCAATTGCAAAATAATTTCAAGAAATTAGATATCTCATCAACTTCTTTTTTATCAAAAAGTCTAAAATCAATTTATCAAGTTTATTTAGCTAATCTTTATGCACAAACCAACGATAAATTAAACAAAAAAAGTAATTCGTTATTTGAGTCTGCATTAAAAGTTTCAAAAAATGTTAACTCACCAGAATTACAAATTTGGGTGAACACACAATTTGGATATTACTATTATAATTTTAGCCAATATCAAAATGCTTATCCATATTTTATGGAAGCATCAAAATTTCTCGACTTAACAAAAGATGAGGATATTTTTTCTAAAAGTGATGTTTACAAAAAGAATGCATTTTACTTTATGAATGTAAAAGAATTTGATAAAAGTGAAAAATATCTTTTGTTAGCTTTAAAATACACCAACAAAAAGGACCACGAATATGGAACAATTCTGAATGCGATTGGTCATGTTTTTATGAATAAAAATAATATTAATAAAGCAAATAATTACTTCGAATTAACAAAAGAATATGCAATTCAAAATAAGGACGAAATTCGATATGCAAAAGCTTTAGGTGATATTGCCTCTATAAATATTCTCAACAAACAGTACGATTTAGCGATTGATAATTTGAAAAAAGATATTGAAATTTCTAAAAAATTAAAAAACGCTCGAAATTTAATGTATGCAAATATTCAATTGGGAAAATTGTACTTGCAATTAAATCGAATTGATGATGCTAAAATAATTTTGAATGAAGCAAAAGAATATGCTTCTCAGAAAATTTATTTGAACAGTTTTGAATATGACATTTATAAAATCTTATTAGAAATTGCTGTAAAAAACAATAATATCAATGAGGAGTTAATTAGCCGAAGAAAATTGGATGAATTGGAATTAGAGTTGCAAAAAACAGATGGTCAAAATGTGATTAATGAAATTAATTGGAAAATTCAACAAGATAATTTCAACTTTAAATTTGAAGCAGAAAAAGCAGAACAAGAGAAAACAACCATCCTAAAAAATGCATTATTTCTTATTTCTTTTCTATTAATCATCATCATTTTAGTGGTAATAATTTCTTATCGTAGAAAAATAAAAATACAAAATTCCACATACGATAATAAAATATTATCTATTCAAAATGATAAACTTAAGTCTGAAAATAAGTTAAATAAAACCGCTCAAACTTTAGAATCATATAAAACATATTTGTCTGAAAAGAATAAACAAATAGTTACATTAAAAAATGAAATTAATTCTATTTCCAATTCAAGTACCATAAACAAAGAAAAACAATATAATGAATTAGTTAATCTCTTAGATTCGCATTTAATGACAGACGAAAGTTGGGGAAATTTCAAAAATATTTTTGCTCATGAACAAAAAGATTTTGTAAAATATCTTTCTCAAAATTTTCCATCTTTAACCGAATCTAATTTGAGAACTATTTATTTGTTAAAATTAGGCTTGAACAATTTAGAAATTTCGCAAATCTTAGGAATTTCAGCTGATTCAGTCAAAAAGGCAAAACAACGCTTAAAAAAGAAATATAAAAATTTTGATCAAATTTTTCATAATAATAATGATTAAAAAAGAATTATTCAATTCTCAACTTATTCAAATTACTTCGATAACTTTCTAATAATAAACTTTCGGTTACATAACCTTCAAATTTACCTTTTTTAGTGAGTAAAATATAATCTATTTTTTTTGCTTCCATCATTTTCATCACGTTTGCAGCATTCGTAAAAATAGATGTCGAAGGTGCTTCTGTAATACATTCTAAGTAGCTTTTATCAATAGTATCATTAAAAATAAATGATCGAATATTATCTAAAACTATAATTCCATGAATCGAATTATCTTCATTCAGAATTGGAATAAAGTCTTGTGTTGTAGTAGAAAAAATTTCTTTTATATCTTCAATTGAATTGTAAACTGTCAATGTTTTGATATTCTTGATATAAATCGAAAACAAATCAATTTTATTGAACAAATTTCGGTCTTTATCAGATGTAAAAACAATTCCTTTTTCTGCTATTGCGTATATATCCATCGAATATTTGTCGTATCGTTTTGAGATTGCAAAACTTATTGAAGAAACAATCATTAAGGGAATAATTAATCCATAACCTCCCGTAATTTCGGCAATTAGGAAAATTGCTGTTAATGGCGCATGAAATAACCCACTCAAAACAGCTGCCATTCCAACAACTGTAAAATTACCAACAGGAACTTCTTTGAAACCGATTAAATTAAAGAATTTTGCAACGACAAAGCCAAGATAAGACCCAACAAATAAAGAGGGCGCGAAGTTTCCTCCGTTTCCTCCACTTCCTAAAGTTAGACCTGTTGCTATAGATTTTATTAAAATTGTGACAAAAACAAATCCTAAAACTATCCATTGATTTGTTCTAAAACTCTCTAATAAAGAGTTATTTAAAATAAAACCGGCTTCATCATTTGCTAAATATTTTATACTCTCATAACCTTCACCAAATAAAGTTGGAAAAAGGAAAATCAATATCGCTAAACTTCCCGCTCCGACAATCGCTCGCCAATATACATTATCCGAATAATCCCCTATCAAATGTTCTACTTTACGAAATAATCGAGCATGATAAACTGAAACAAACCCCGCCAAAACACCCAAAATCACATAGAAAATAACATTATGATAATCAAATCCTAACGCATAACGAAAGGATAATAACATATTGCTTTTTAATGTTAAATTGGCTATTAAAGCTCCTGTTGCAGAAGATAACAATAAAGGAATAAAAGCAGTAACACTCATATCCGCTAATACAATTTCTATCGCGAACAAAACACCTGCAATTGGAGCATTAAATGCTGTCGCAATACCAGCTGCAACACCACAAGCCAACAAAAGTGTTCTTTCTTTGTATTTGAATCTGTAATATTGTGCATAATTAGAACCAAAAGCTGCTCCAGTAATTGTAATTGGGGATTCTAAACCAGCCGAACCACCCATACCAACTGTTAAGGAACTCGTTAAAATCTGAGCATACATCTGTTTTTTAGGCATTATTCCAGATTTTTTAGCTACAGCAATCATGATTTGAGAAGTTCCCTTTTCTATCGAACCATCCAAAAATTTCTGCACTACAAAAACCGTCAACAAAATACCTATAATTGGTAATATACTATTGATGTAAGGCAGTTTGACTAAATTATTAATATAAATAGTAAATTGAAAAACATTGTGCGCAAAAGTTTTTAGCACAATCACTGCAAAAGCAGATGAAATAGCTACCAAAATACACGATAAATACAAAAATTGTCGCTCTGATAAAACTAATTTTAACAGGTTCAACAAGTTTTGAAAAAAATTAAATGATTTTTTAATGTATTGAAAAAACTTTTGTTTTGTAGAAAGTCGCATACTCCAAAAATAGTGTACCTTTTGTTTATTGCCTAATTTAACTGCCACGAATTACACAAAAAGTAAACCAATAATACATAAAAGAATAAAATTTTTGAGAAAAAAAATAATTAATCATCTAATAACTATTTAATGTTATCAACTTCAATGATCTATAAACATTCACTTTTATAAATTATTTACTTTTCTATGATTCACTAAATAAAAGAATATTCATTAAAAGCATTTTTACAATTGTAATCTTCCCCTTGT